>JAQBPL010000371.1 GCA_028287545.1 Vulcanimicrobiota bacterium
CGGTGGAGGGGACCTCGACGTCTACCTTGTCGGTCGTGATGTCGACGATGGTCTCGCCCTCGTCCACCCAGTCACCGGTCTTCTTGCGCCACTCGACGATCGAGCCTTCGCTGACCGACTCGCCCATTTCGGGCAGGGTGACGTTCACGAGCGTTTGCACAGCCATCTCCGGAGTCGAACCTTCTTTATCGGGGGAAGTGCCTGCACTTCGGTCTGCACCGACGCTGCAGCCTTCCGCGCACTGTTCTCCATGATACGGCACACGAGGGTGCAGGGGAAATACCGCCTGCCTATCGCAGGCAGAGGCCAAGCCTATGGCCCTTCGACAAGCTCAGGATGACAAAGGTTGGAGCTAAAAGATCTTCGTTCGTTTCTTGCGGTTGCGCAGTATGGCAATATGAGCCGTGCGGCGACGGCGTTGCACGTTTCGCAGCCGGCGCTGAGCGAGCAGATTCGCAAGCTGGAGGACGACCTCGGCGCGCCGCTGTTCGCGCGCACCAGCCGCGGCGTCGTCCTCACCGACGCGGGCGAAGCGCTGCTGCCGCAGGCACGCGCGGTGCTCGCGCAGGCGGACGTCGCCGTCGAGGCCGTCCACATGGTCGCGCACGGAATCGCCGGAACGCTCACGCTCGGCTTCATCGACTCGGCCGCGCTCGGCATCGTCCCGCCGCTGATCCGCGCGTTCACCGCCCGCTATCCGAACGTTAAGCTGCGCTTGCGGGAACTCGGGACGCAGCAGCAGCTCAAGGCGGTCGAAGCCGGCGAGATCGACGTCGGCATCGTGCGCGGGCCGATTTGGAACGACGGCCTCGTCGGGCAGCGCCTCGCGACCGAACCGTTGCTCGTCGCACTGCCGGCGCAACATCGCCTGGCGGGCGCGGCGTCGGTGCAGCTCGGGGATCTGCGCGATGAGGGGTTCATCACGTATCCGGCCGATAGCGGCGCCGCCTTATACGAAGAGACGATGCGCCTCTGTCACGAGGCCGGGTTCGCGCCGGCGATCGTTCAGGAAGCGAACGAGATCGCGACGATCTGCGCGCTGGTCGACGCGGGACTCGGCGTCGCGATCGTGCCCTCGTCGGTGGACGTGATCGCGCTGAGCGGCGTCGTGTACCGTACGCTCGAGCCGCATGCCGAGCTCGAACGCTGGGCCGTCTGGCGCGACGGCGCGCAGACGGGCGTCGTGCGCGCGTTCGTGGCGACGCTGGCTCCGCAGTGAGCGCGGTTCAGGAATTCATCACGTTCTCAGGGTAACTTTCCGAAGCCGTTCCGCTCGTCACGCCGTTAGGAGACCTATGCGCACTCTGGTTCTCTCGCTCGTCGCCGCTTTCGCGGTGGGCGGCATCGCCCTCGCCGCACCGGACCCGACGCCCTCACCCGGCGCGAGCCCGCCGAGCCCGGCCACGCCGGGGGCCATCGTGCACATGAAGAACTTCGCGTTCGGGCCCGACTCCGTGACGCTTCTCGCCGGGCAGAGCGTGCGCTTCATCGAAGACGACGACTCGCCGCACACTGTCACGGCGACCGACAGGTCGTTCGATTCCGGCAACCTCAACAAAGGCGACAAGTGGGACCGCACCTTCCCGGTGGCCGGCACGTACACGTACATCTGCGCCTACCATCCCTATATGAAGGGCACCATCATCGTGAAGTGAGTCAGCGGCGCGCGAGCAGGCCCGCGACCTGCGTGAAGATCACGTAGCCGATCAGGCTCAGACCGAAGCCCCACGCGACCATCGAGAGCGCCGCCACGACGATCCCCGAGGTGGTCGCGCCTTCGATCCGCCCCGGGCCGATGCGCCAGGTGATCGCCCACCCCAGGGTCGCCTCTACGAGGCCGGTCAGCGCCCCGATCGCGCCGACGTACCGCGGGTCGAGCACGGACACGCCGGCGACGAACCCGATGATGATGTAGAGCGCGAACTGCAGCGGCCATAAGTTGCGGTAGGCGAGCCGAGGATTGTTGGCGCAGATCAGCGCCCCGATCGCATCGAACGCGAGCACGAGCACCACGCCGCCGAGCAGCGTGAGCGGAAAGGCGGTAGCGAGGGGCCAGGCGGATCTCACGGAGCGCGACATTCCGGAGGGCTCGACCGCGCTCCCACCAAACGGGCGCCGCAGTGGTTTTCAGCAGCGAGGTCTTTCTCTTCGGCTTCCTGCCGCTTGTGCTGGCGCTGTATTTCCTCGCGCCGGGGGCACGGCTCAAGAACGTCGTGCTCGTCGCCGCGAGCCTCGCGTTCTATGCGTGGGGCGAGGGCCGGTTCGTCGCGCTGGTGCTGTTGTCGGCGGTGGTGAACTATGGGTTCGCGCTGGCGTTGGGGCGAGTCAACGGTGACGGTACGCGCGCGCGTAAGCTCGTGCTTGCGGCGGCGATCGCGGTCGATCTTGGGATTCTCGTCTACTTCAAGTACACGGGGTTCCTCGGCGACAACCTCAACTTTCTGCTTGGGAACACCATCGGACGGCAGGTGGCGCTCTCGCAGGTGTATTTGCCGCTCGGGATCTCGTTCTTCACGTTTCATGCGATCTCGTATCTGATCGACGTGTACCGGCGGACGTCGGAGCCGCGGCGCAATCCGCTCGACGTCGTGCTGTATTTCGTGTTCTTTCCGCAGTTGATCGCCGGGCCGATCATTCGGTACAAGGACGTCGCGGCGCAGCTGACGCGGCGGGTCGTTACGACGGCCCTGTTCGCCGAGGGTGCGCGGCGGTTCGTGGTCGGGCTCGCGAAGAAGGTGCTGATCGCGAACACGCTCGGGGCGAGCGTCGACCACGTGTTCGCGGCGCCGGCGGCGACGTTGAGCGCGCCGGTGGCGTGGTTTGCGATCGCGGCGTACACGCTGCAGATCTACTTCGATTTCTCCGGGTACTCGGATATGGCGATCGGGCTCGCGCGCATGTTCGGGTTCCGGTTTTTGGAGAACTTCGACTTTCCGTACGTGTCGGGGTCGATTGGGGAGTTCTGGCGGCGCTGGCACATCTCGCTCTCGCGGTGGTTTCGAGACTATCTGTACGTACCGCTGGGCGGGAATCGCGGGGCGGCGTGGCGGGTGTACGTCAACCTGCTGATCGTGTTCTTTTTGTGCGCGCTCTGGCATGGGGCGAAGTGGACGTTCGTGGTGTGGGGGTTGATTCACGGCGCGTTTTTGGTGCTGGAGCGGGTTGGGGCGCTGCGCGGGGTCACCGCGCTGCCGGTCGTGCGGCACGTGTACGTGATGGCGGTGGTGATGTTCGCTTGGGTCTTCTTCCGGGCAGATTCGTTCGGGCAGGCGTTGGGGTTCTTGGCGGCACTCGGCGGGCGGGCCGCGGCGCCTTCGCTTGCGATTGGGCAGTTTGTTGACGTTGAGACGATGGTGGTGTTTGTGGTTGGGTGCCTGTTGGCGACGGCGTTCGTGGCGAACTTCGTGCGGGCGGGGATGCGGCATGCGTGGGTCGGCGCCGGTGCGGTGCCGGCGTTGATGGCGCTGCTGTTCATGGCGTCCGCGGTGAAGCTGGCCGCGGGGACGTACAATCCGTTCATTTACTTTCGGTTTTGATGGACGTGCAGGACGACGATAGGGGCATTGCCACGGACGGCGCGGCCTGTCACGGCGAACTTGTCGAGCCGCCCCACGAGCGTGCCATTGACGGGACGTTGCACCGCGGGGCACGGCGCGTGACGGGGGCCCCTCGACAAGCTCGGGGTGACATTGTGGCGATCGTGGTGTTTTTGGT
>JAQBPL010000001.1 GCA_028287545.1 Vulcanimicrobiota bacterium
CGAAGTGCGTGATGATCTTCATCAACCAGCTGCGCGAGAAGGTCGGCGTCATGTTCGGCAGTCCCGAGACGACCTCGGGCGGCCGCGCGCTGAAATTCTACGCGTCGGTCCGGCTCGACGTGCGCAAGCTCGAGCAGATCAAGGTCGGCCAGGACGTCGTCGGAACGCGCACCCGCGTGAAGGTCGTCAAGAACAAGGTCGCGCCGCCGTTCCGCATGGCCGAATTCGACATCACGTACGGCAAGGGGATCTCGAAGATGGGCTCGATCATCGACGTCGCGCTCGAACGGAACATCATCGGCAAGTCGGGGTCGTGGTACACCTACGGCGAGCAGCGCATCGGTCAGGGCCGCGAGAACGCGAAATCGTTCCTCGAAGAGCACAGCGACACGGCGGCCGAGATCGAAGTGAAGATCCGCGAAGCCCTCAAGGCAACCGTCTCGCCGAACGGCCTCGCCAAGGCGGTCGGCGCCGTCGCCCCCGGCAACGACGACTAACCACCGCACCCGGTGGCTTCAACGGCTCGAGTGACGGCGTTGCGTTTTTTGGCGCAACGCCGTCTCACCGAGGCACAACTGACGGCAAAGCTGCAGCGCAAAGGCTACGACGACGATGCGGTCGAGGCCGCCGTGGCGTCGTGCCGGCGTGACGGTTTGCTCGACGACGGGCTGTACGCATTGCTCTACGTCGAGGGACGTCGCGCCGCGGTCGGCGACGCGCGGCTCGTTGCGGAGCTCGTGAAGCGCGGCATCGATCGCGACGCCGCGCGCGAGCGGGTCGACGCGGCGGCGCTTCCCGAACCGGAGCGGGTGGCGGCGGCCTACGAGAAGATCCGGCGCACGAATCCCGGGGTCTCCTACCAGTCGGCGGCGCGGAAGCTGGAGCGGCTCGGCTTTCCGGCTTCGCTGATCTACCGCGTCCTGCGCGAGCGGGCAAGCATGGAATTCGGTGACGTCCTGGCGGACCTGGCCTGAGGGTCCTATCCGTCCGGGTCCGCCGCCTCTATCTGTGCGCCTCCTTTCAAGGAAGGCCCCAGGAGCGTATGGTAAGGTGACGTCCAACGATGCGATTTCTCGTCGGCCGCGCGCTCCTCTGCACGCTCGCGATTTTCGCGTTGCTCGCGCCGCTGGCGGTTCACGCGGTCGAGCTCGACGCGATCGCCAAGGCCGCAGCCGGATACTCGACCGGCGATCCGAAGCTCGAAACGCTCTATCGCGCGGCGCTGCTCAACACGAGCAAGCAGATCACCCTCGCCTCCGACGGCACCGCCTACGTCAAAACCGGCGACATCCCGGCCGAGTGGCTGCGTGACGCCTCGGCGCAGGTGCGCCCGTATTTGTTCTTCGCGAAAGACGATCCGCAAGTCCAGACCATCCTGCGCGGGATGATCGCGCGCATGGGCAAGTATCTGCAGATCGATCCGTACGCCAACGCATTCACGCTCGACTATCGCGTGTGGGAGCAGAAGTTCGAGCTGGACTCGCTCGCCTATCCGATCACGCTCGCGTGGACCTATTGGAAGCAGACCGGCGACACGTCGATCTTCACGCCCGATCTGGCCGCCGGATTCGACAAGGCGCTCGACACGATGGAGCGCGAGCAGGACCATCCGCGCAACTCGCACTACGCGCACCGCGAACTCCCCGCGGGCAAGGGCAACCCGGTCGTCTACACCGGGATGATCTGGAGCGGCTTCCGGCCCTCGGACGACGCCTGCACCTACAACTACCTCATCCCCTCGGAGATGATGGCGGTCGTGGCGCTGGGCGAACTGCAAGAGATCGAGCGCGACGCCTACCACAACTTGATCAAAGCGCAACGCGCGCGTGCCCTGCGCGACGAGGTGCAGACCGGAATCCAGACCTACGGCGTCGTGTTCACCCCGAACTACGGCTACGTGTACGCGTACGAAGTCGACGGGATGGGCCACGCGAACCTGATGGACGACGCGAACATCCCCTCGCTCCTCTCCGCGCCGTACCTCGGGTACACGAAGTCGTCGTCCTTCATCTATAAGAACACGCGCCGCTTCTTGCTCTCGAAAGACAACCCCACGTACTACGTCGGCAAGGTGGCGCGCGGGATCGGCTCGCCCCACACGAGCGACGGCTGGGTCTGGCCGCTGGCGATGCTGATGCAAGGATTCACCGCCTCGAACGAGGCCGAGCGCAAGGACGTGCTGAGCCAATTGCTCGCATCGGACCCCGGCGACCACCTCCTCCACGAGTCGTTCAATCCCGACGATCCCATGAAGTTCTCGCGCGCCGACTTCGGCTGGCCCAATGCCCTCTTCAGCGAGTACGTGATGACGTCGTTCGGAGGCGTCCCGTCCCTCCCGGTCGGAAGTACGAGCGACCTCGATTTCCGCGGAGACTGACATGAGCATGTTCCCCAACCCGCACGACGACCGGAGGCCGGTCGATGTCGTGGTGGGGATTCAATGGGGCGACGAGGGCAAGGGGCGCATCATCGATCTGATGGCGCGCGACTACGGCGTGATCGCGCGGTTCGGCGGCGGCGACAACGCCGGGCACTCGATCGAGGTCGGCGACACGAAGCTCGCCTTGCGCGTCGTCCCCTCCGGCGTGCTCGTCCCCACGACGCGGCTCTTCATCGGCGGCGGCACCGTCGCGTCGCTGCGCGGCCTGCTCGACGAGCTCGACAAGCTCGAGAAGCTAGGCATCGACATCAGCCGCATCACGATCTCCGATCGCGCGCATGTCGTCTTCCCCTATCACGCCACACTCGACCGGCTGAGCGAGAAGCAGCGCGGCGGGGCCGCGATCGGGACGACCGGGCGCGGCATCGGGCCGGCCTATGTCGACCGCGTCGGCCGTTTGGGCGTGCAGTTCGGCGATCTGGCGAAGCCGGAAGTGCTGGCGACCAAAATCCGTCACGCGATGCTGGCGCGAGCGCCGCTGTTCGTCGGCGCCGACGCGACGCCGAGCGAGGAAGACATCATCGGCGAGACGCTTGAGCTTGCGAAGCGCATCATCCCGCACGTCGTCCCGGGCGTCACCTGGCTGCACGACGCGATGGATCGGGGCGAGCGGGTTCTGGCAGAGGGCGCGCAAGGCACCATGCTCGACGTCACGTACGGCACCTATCCGTTCGTGACGAGCTCCCATACGCTCTCCGGAAGCGCGTGCATCGGCCTGGGCGTCGGGCCGAAAACGGTCGGCGGCGTGCTCGGCGTCGCGAAGGCGTACTGCACGCGCGTGGGGGCCGGCCCGTTTCCGTCGGAGCTGACCGATGAGATCGGCGAGCGGCTCCGTGCGGTGGGACGGGAATTCGGCGTGAATACCGGCCGGCCGCGGCGCTGCGGCTGGTACGATGCCGTCGCGGCCCGATACGCCGCGCAACTCAACGGGCTCGACGCACTCGTCATCACCAAGCTCGACGTTCTCTCGGGATTCGACCGGCTCGGTATCGTCACGGGCTACCGGCGCGCCGACGGCACGCCGTGCGGCGTCGAAGCGATGGGCGATTCGGACCTGCGGGTCGAGATCGAGGAACATCCTGGGTGGAACGACGATCTGCGGGGCGTGCGCCGCATCGCCGACTTGCCGGCGAACGCGCGAGCGTTCGTCGACCGGCTGGCAGCATTGACCGGCGTGCCGGTCACCGCGGTATCGGTCGGGCCCGAGCGCTCGGCGCTCGCGACTTAACGGTCCCCTAACAAAAGCGTGACGGAGGTCAAACGGGTTGCTCTCCAGGCAAGCATCTTAAAGCACAGACAACTTCAGGCCGATAGTATCCACAGTACCGGACAAGGACGTCCGGTGGACTCGGCCACGGTCGGCATCCCCACGGAGCATGGTTCATGGCTCCGCGAAGGTGGCATTTGGATCGTCTGACCACGTCCCTCGGCGGCTACCCTACGCGCATGCGCGATTGGTGGGGCAGTCAGGCGACGACGAATCGGATCGTGTACGGCGCCATCGCTCTCGTGCTCGTCATCGCGGTCGGGCTGCTCTTCGCGGTGAATGCCCGCGGTCCAGAGTACGGTGTGCTGTTCTCCAATTTGCAGCCGGACGAAGCGAATGCCGTCGTCCAGAAGCTCGAAGGGCTGAAGATCCCGCATCGGCTCGCCGACGGCGGCGCGACGATTCTCGTCCCGCGCGAGAACGTCTACGAAGAGCGCGTCGCGCTCGCCGGTGAAGGCGTCGTCAAGGGCGGCGGGACCGGCTACGAACTCTTCGATCGCACGAACCTCGGGATGACCGACTTCCAGGAGAAGATCGCCAAGACGCGCGCGACCGAAGGCGAACTGCAGCGCACGATCGCGGGCCTCGCGCAGGTCCAGTCGGCGCGCGTGCACATCGCATCGCCGCAGGCCTCGCTCTACTCGACCTCGCAGTCGCCGACGACCGCGTCGGTCGCGATCCAGACGAAGCCCGGCTTGCAGCTCGGCGCGCAGGAGGTTCGCGGCATCACCCAGCTCGTCGCCGGCGCCGTCGAAGGGCTCAAACCCGAGAACGTGACGATCGTCGACCAGAACG
>JAQBPL010000010.1 GCA_028287545.1 Vulcanimicrobiota bacterium
AACCTGCCGGGTCCGCGTGCTGCTCCACGACCTCGTCGACGATGTTGACGATCCAATACTCGGGCACGCCGCTGCGGGCGTAGGCGGCAAGCTTCTCTCCGCGGTCGGTCGGCAAGCTCGAGTGCGAGACTTCGATGACAAGCAGGGTATCAACAGCGGACGGATGCGCGGATTTGTAGCGTACCGACGGTCCGCGCGCGAGCACGAGGTCGGGCTCCGGCTCCGAGAAGGAATCGAGCGTCAGCGGCTGCTGATCCCGTACGACCGCGCGGCCGTGGAACCGCGCGCGCAAGAGCTCGTCCAGCTCGGTGACCGTGTATGCATGATCTGGGCCGATCGGCGGCATTTCGATGATGCGGCCGTTCAGCAGCTCGACGCGCTCATCGGGGCCGAGGATATTCGCTTCGCCCATACGGTGGTATTCGACGACACTGATGGGTCGAAGTCGGACCTGCTCGCTGATCGGTGCAGCCATGTCACTCATCGCATCGTACCTGGGTGCCGTTACCGATTCGTGACCGCTGGGTGTCCCCCTCGCGAGCGACGAAGCGGACGGCCGAGATGAAGGGTTCCGAAGGCGCCTTTACCGTGCGACGCATGACGCGAGCGGAGGTGGGCCTCGCGCTCGAGTGGGCGGCGCGGGAAGGCTGGAATCCGGGACTGCACGATGCGGAGCCGTTCTTCCACACCGATCCGCAGGGATTTTTTCTGGGCCTGCTCGACGACGAGCCGGTGGGCTGCATCTCCGCGGTCGCCTACGACGACGCCTTCGGTTTCATCGGGTTCTACATCGTGCGTCCGGAGTTTCGCGGGCGCGGCTTCGGTCTGCGCATCTGGAACGCCGCGGTGTCCTACCTCGGCGATCGCACTATCGGGCTCGACGGCGTCGTCGCGCGACAGGCGAGTTACCAGAAGTTCGGCTTTCAATTGGCGCATCGCAACGTGCGGTATGAGGGCGCCGGCGGCGGTGCGGTGCCGACCGGCATCGTCGATCTGGCGGCGGTACCGTTCGCGCAAGTTGAGGCCTACGACGCAGGGCTCTTTCCCGTGCCGCGGCCGCGATTCTTGCGCGGATGGATCGCGCAGCCGGATTCCGCCGCGCTTGGAGTCATCAAAGACCGCGAGCTCACAGGCTACGGCGTGCTCCGCCCCTGCCGCAGCGGCTTCAAGATCGGGCCGCTCTTCGCGGACTCGAACGCCGTCGCAGAGGACCTGTTCCGCGCATTGGCTGCGCGTGCCGAAGGCGCGCTCTATCTCGACACGCCCGAAGTGAACCCCGCCGCCATCGCGCTGGCGGAACGCCACGGCATGCGGCCGATGTTCGAGACGGCGCGGATGTACACGAAGAGCGCACCGGCGCTTCCCCACGAGCGCATCTTCGGGATCACTACCTTCGAGCTCGGCTAGCGGCGCGGCGAAAGGATCTCATCGACGGCGATCGCGTCGTTCGGGAACGCTCGCGGGGCAACGCGCTCGCCGGAACGCGCGACACGTTGTTCGCGGTACGTCACACCGTTCGGCTCCGCGTATCGTTCCAAGACGCCATCGACCAAGTTGACGATCCAGTACTCGAGCACGCCGCTTTTCGCGTACGCTGCGAGCTTCTCTCCGCGGTCGGTCGGCAGTGTCGAGTCGGACACCTCGATGACCAGCAGCGCGTCGGCTGCGGTCGGATGGGCCGATTCGTAGTCGTCCGGCGAACGGCGCGCGATGACGACGTCGGGTTCGGGCTCGGACCGAGAGTCCACCGTCAGCGGCTGCTGCTCTCGCACCGTAGCGCGATCCTCGAAGCGTGCAGCCATGAGACGGCGGAGCCTGCCGACGTGGGAGGCATGCCGTGGACCGATCGGCGGCATCTCGATGATCCGGCCGTTCACCAACTGCACGCGCTCATCGGGACCGAGGATCCCGATTTCGCCCATGCGGTGATACTCTGCGACGCTGATCGGTCGAAGGCGGACGTCGTCGGTTGTCGGTGCGGCCATGTCACTCATCGCAGCCTACCTCGATGGTCTTGCCGGTTCGTGACGGGCCTCTTGCCGCCTGTCCCGTGCGGGCCGCCGCGCGGCGTCCTCCGTCTGCGGACAAAGTGTGCTGCATCATACGACGCCGCTTACTTGAAAGGTTGGATGGTCGTTCGGGACGCAACGGCTCCGCGATATGCGTACGCTTACGGACGTTTTCGCTCCCGGCACGCCTGCATTGCCCGAGGGCCTTCGAACGCTGCTCGTTTCGCCGGGCCGCATAGTCGAGCCCGGGCAAACCGTGCACGCCAACTTCACGTTTCGCAATTTCGGCGGCGGCACCGCGACCGGGTTCCGCGTTAGGTTCCGACTGCCCGAAGGCCTGACGTATCTCGTCGGCACCGCGCGCATCGACGACACGGCGATCGACGAACACGGCGGCCTCACCTCGCTGCTCCAATCTTCCGGCGCGAATCTGGGTGACGTGCCGCCGGGCGGCGAGCGCAAGATCTCGCTCGCCTACAGCGTCGCGCCGACGATCGAGAACGGCACGCAGATCGCCCTCCAAGCGGCGATCGCGTCGTTCGAAGTTCCGCTGATCGGCTCGAACATCGTCCGGCTCGTCGTGCGCAGCCGCCCGACCCTGCAGAGCCCGACGACGAAGCTCTCGCTCACGCCGGTGCGCGAGGCGGTCCCCGAAGCGGAGCTGCAGCTCAAAGCGCAGATCCACAACTCCGGACAGAGCAGCGCGCACGACGTCATCGTGCTGCTGCCCGTCCCCGCGAACACCACCTACGTCGCCGGCAGCGCGAAGGTCGACGGCCGCACGCCGTCCGGGCTCTCCGACACCGAGCCGTTCGGGCTCTCGCGCCCCACGCTCGTCGCGCCGACGCTCGGTCCGGGCGCGACGCTCGACATCGGCTACACCGTGCGCGTCGATGCAACCCTCGAAGACGCGACGCCGATCGTCGCCAACGCGGCGGTGTGCTCGCAAGAGCTGCCGGAGTTCGCGCTCACGCCCGTGACGGTCAAGATTCCGTCGCGGCCGTCGTTCACCGGTGAGGAGACCTCGTTTGCGGTGGACTGCGAGGACGAAGTCGTTCCGGGGCAGCGCGTGAAGCTGACGGCGCGCGTGCGCAACGTCGGCACGGCGCGCGCTCGCGGCGTGAAGGTGAAGATCAAGCTGCCCGACGGCCTCACCTACACCGGCGGCTCGCGACGCGTCGACGGCGCGCCCGGTGTCGACCGCGAGCGCGATCCGGGGTTGTTCGACCTCGGCGACATCGAGCCGGGCCGCTCGATCGCGGTCGCGATCGCCGGCGTCGTCCGCTCGCCGGTCGCGAACGGCCACGAGCTCTCGTTTGCCGCGCGCGTCGAGTGGTCGAAGGGCGAACGCGCCTTCGAGCGCAGCGTCACCGTCCATTCGAGCGCGGCGTTTCCGGCGGCGTTCAACACGATCGACCGCGAGACGCCCAAGCAAATCGCGCCGGGCGAGACCGCGACGTACGCGATCCAGCTCGAGAACACCGGCACCGACGTCGCGACCGACGTGCGGCTGCAGCTCGAAGCCGACGACGGTCTCGAAGGGCTGAAGGTCACCGAAAAAGACACCGAGCTCGCGATCGCCGACGACGGCGCCGTCCATTTCGACAAGCTCGCACCGGGGGTGCAGCGCAGGCTGCGGCTCGACGCGCGCGTCGCCGACGCGCTCGAAGACCAGCGCCAGCTGCGCGTCCGCGCGACGCTGCGCACCGCGGCGCTCGCCGACATTTCGCTCGGCTCGGCCGTGCACGTCGCCGTCTCGCGGCCGCGCTTCTCGGTCGCGAGCTCGCAACTCGCGCTCGAAAGCAGTGAGGTGCTGCGCCCGAACCGCACCACCGCCTGCCGCCTGATCCTCCACAACGAAGGCACCGATCGCGGCCGCGACGTGCGCGTGCGGCTGCAGCTCCCTGAAGAACTCCGCCTCGAAAGCGTCGACGGCGCTTCGCGCGATGCGGAGACGGTGGTCTTCGGCGAGATTCCCGCGCTCGAGACGCGCGAGGCGACGCTCCATCTGCGGCTCGTCGGCACGGTCGGGGTCGGCGACGTGCTCGAAGCCGGCGCGCGGGTGAGCGGCAGCAACGTCGTTCCCTTCTCGCTCGCGCCGATGCAGCTCGAGACGCACGCGGAGGCGTCGTTCGGCGAAGGCGCGACGTTGACGTCGCTGCCCGCCGAAGCGGTCGACTCGGGTGAGGAAGTCGTCTACACGCTGGCGCTGCGCAACACCGGCGACGGCGCGGCGAAACGGCTCAACGCGCGGCTCGATCTTCCGACGAACGCGGTCTACGCGCCGGGCAGCACGACCGTCAACGACTTGCCGCTGCTGGATTTCGCGGGCACGTCGCCGCTCTTGGTTTCGAGCGGACTGACCCTCGGCGACGTCGGCGCCGGCGTCGAGGTGCTCGCGCGCCTGCGCGTCATCGTGAACACGCCGCTGCCCGCCGGAAGCCAGATCGAGACGCGCGCGTACGTCACCTGGGACGAGAATCCGGAACTCGTCATCGGCGCGGCACCGCTGCGCATTCGTTCGGCGCCGGCGATGCCGATCGTCGATCCGCTGCTGCCGTTCGCGGTGCTCGACGCCGCGGCCGGACGAGCGGAGCCCCTCGGGCGCGCACGGCAACTCGAGATTGCCGGCGAGACGACGTACATCCAATTGCCGCCCGCCCTTCCGGTGAAAGCGAACGGCGCGAGAGAACACGCGATCCCCGCTGCGCAGCCGACGCGCTTGGCGCCCGCGCCGGCGCCGGAAGAAACGCGCCAAGGCGGCGCGGCCGTCTTCCTCGACCTCGACGACGAGAAGCTCGAGTGGATCGTTCAGTACCTCGAGGAGGCGCGCTTCCCGGGACTGCTCGGCCACCTCATGGTGCTGCGCGCGTTGTTCCCCGACACGGCGATCGCGCCGGACGCGACCGCCGAACTCAAACGGTACGCGGCGACGCTCGACGAGCTCGTCGACCGGTTGTTCCTGCAGCTGCGGCTGCCGGACGCCGTGCTGCACAAAGACGATCTCGAAACGAAGGAGTCGCGCGCCGCGCTGAAGGCTGCGATCGCGGCGTTGCGGCAGAGTCCGGCCCACGGCCGTCCCGACGACGCGGGGCTGCGGATCGAAGGGTTCATCGACGGCGCGGTCCTCGAGGAGTCCGTCGCGATGCTGCAGCGCGCGAAGCTCGTCACCGCGGCGCCGTGGCGCGTGCTCGCGGCGATGATCGGAACGTCGCTGCGGCGCGACGGTGCGCCGGTGGCGGATTTCTCGCCCTACCGCGACGCGCTGCTTCGGGCGCTCTCCGAACTGGCCGCTCTCTCACCGACCGAGTTCGAAGCGGCGCTGCACAAACCGACCGACATCGAGCTCGAAACGGAGCGCGAGCAGGTCGTACAAACGCTCGCCGAACAGCGGCGCGTGAACGTCTAAATCGTGGCGCTCGCGGCGGTTCTGATCGTCCTCGGCTTCGCGATCATCGTGGGAACGTTCGTGATGAGGCGGCGTCGCGCTTCGGCCCGTGCGGAGCCGCTGCCGGTGCGGGTAGCGGTTGCGGCGCCGCCGCGCGCCGACGTCGTTTTCGACGTGGACGAGCCGTCTGCCGTGCACGATCTTCCGGAGGAGATCGCAGTTGCGGAACCCGTCGCGTCGCCGTCGTGGCCCGAACGGGTTCACCGCGCGAACGGTGTGCTCGACGACGAGGCGCGTCTGCGCCTCATCGGGGATCTGGGGATGCTGCGCGCCGCGTGGTGCGTCCCCATCCTCGAACGTGCCGCGGAAGAAGAGACGAACCCCGAACTCCACGCCGCCGCCCTCGCCGCACTCGCCAAGTGCCGTCGTCCGGCCGCGACGAACCCCTCCAACGGTCACGCACACGCCCCGGTACCGGAGGAAGCCGAGTAGCCGAAACAGATCGCTTATCGTGGAACGAACGCCACAATGAGGGCGATGATCGCGCCGATGAGGAGTGCGAGGCAGCCGCAGCCGCCTTGCGGCTGCGGTCCTCGGCCGCGCGTCCGGCCTGCACTGCGCGCGACTTGATAGCCGACGAACGACGACGGGTCGTTCGCTGATCCGAGGTCCCACATCGGGTCGATTCTGACGCCGGAGTGTGCCACCAGTGCGGCACGATCGTGGCCCACCCTTCGACAAGCTCAGGGTGACAAACGAGGGGGCCCTTCGACAGGCTCAGGGTGACGGGGGGAGGCCAAGCCTCGCTAAGCGGAGCAAGTTCGGGTGACGGGATCGGCTCTCTACCTAGTTCCGGGTATTTCGGCAATCAGCCGGTCGGCGATACCGTTGTGGGCGAGGTGATCGCATGACGTTCCCACCCCCAGGCGCAACGGGCGCCGGTGCGGCCGAAGGAACCCGGTTCCTTTACGTGCCGGGCGATCTGCTGCAGCGCGCCGCGCACGCCATCCGCACCGACTGCTGGTTCCGCGACGAAGACGTCGACGCGATCCGGCGCGAGGCGGCGATTCTCAAGGCGATCGAATACGATGGGCTCAATCGCAGGCAAGCGAGCGCACGGTTCGACGCGGCGGAGCACAGTCCTGATCCGGCGGCGCGCAGCAGAATCGAATCGGACCGGCACGCGTTGAGGTTCATCTTGCGCGCGTTGGCCTCGTGCGCCGCGCGCACGAATCCCTGAGCCATCTCTTGACTCGAGGGGCATGGGTGACCAGGAGGTTGGCGGCTAAGGGGGAGTGATCGTGCGGACACCTCAGGCGGCTGCGTTCCCGGGCGATCGTTCGATCACCGCGACGCTGCCCGTCCTGATCTGGATCATGGCCGAGGACGGTGCGATCGTCTACGGCAACCGCCGGTGGCACGAATACACCGGCCGCGACGTCGGCGGGTTCTCGGACGTCGACATGAGCCGCGAGCTCGTGCACGCCGAAGACCGCGCGCGGGTCGAGGCCTACTGGGTGCAGCTGCACGCCGTGCGCGAGGCCGGCGACATCGACTTTCGGATTCGCCGGGTCGACGGCGCATATCGCTGGCACCACGCATCGGTGTCGCCGCGCGTCGATGCCGCAGGCGTCATGCTGGATTGGATCGGCACCGCCGTCGACATCGACTCGCAGAAGCGCAACGAACTCGCGCTGCAGTTGCTCGCCGACATCAACGAAGCGTTGGCGAGCGCGGTCGATCTCGCGGGCGTGTTCTGGGCGAGCGGGCTGACCGTTCCGAGCGTCTCTGAATGGTGCGTCGTACACCTCCTGGCCGAAGACGGGTCGATCGAAACCGCATCGATCCGCCATCGCGATCCGGCGAAGGTGGCGCTCGCGACCGAGATGGTGCGATTGTACCCGCTGGGCCGTTCGAGCCCGACGGCGCGCGTGATCGACGGCGGCCGGACGGTGTTTCTGCGCGAGGTGCCGAGCGAGGTTCACCATGCGACCTCGCACGACGCGCGGCACCTGGAGATGCTCGAGGCGCTCGACATCCGCAGCGCGGTCACCGTGCCGCTGCGCGGACGCGGCGCCGTGTTCGGCGCGCTGCAGTTCTCCAACGGCACGGGCGGTCACGTCTTCGACGAAGCCGACGTGCAGGTCGCGGAGCTGATCGCGAAGCGCCTCGCGCACGCGATCGAGAACGTTCGCGCGTTCGAGCGCGAGCGCAAGGTCGCGAGCACGTTTCAACTCGCCGCGCTGCCGAAATCGCTGCCCGTCTACGACGACGTCTCGCTCGACGCCGTCTACCTTCCGGCGGCGAGCGAGGCCGAGGTGGGCGGCGACTGGTACGACGCGTTCGAAGCGAACGGCAGACTCGTCGTCTCGATCGGTGACGTCACCGGCAAAGGGCTCGACGCCGCGGTCCTGATGGGCAGCGTGCGGCACGCGATCCGGGTCGCGGCGTACCAAGGACTGGAGCCCGACGCGATCCTCTCCGCGGCGAACGTCGCGCTGCGCGCGGAGTTTCCCGACCCGTTCGTCACCGCGTTCGTCGGCATCCTCGAACGCGGCACGCGCCGCTTCACCTTCGCATCCGCCGGCCACCCGATGCCGTTCTTGCGTACGGCGGAGGCGCGCGTGCGCGAGATCGGTGGGCGCGCCGGTCCGCCGCTGGGGCTGGTCGAGGATTCTCCGATGCTGTGGCGTGCGACGCTCCCGGCGGACGGGCTGCTCGTCCTGTACACCGACGGTCTCGTCGAATCGACTCACGACGTGCTGGTAGGACTCGACCGCGTGCGCGCGATCCTCTCCTCGGAGGCGATCGCGCACGTCGCGGCGCCGGCGAAATTGATCCGCGACTCGGTGCTCTTCGACGGGGTGCGCGACGACATCGCGATCCTCTCGATCTCGTTCGACCGCAATCCACACTGGCGCTTCGACGCCGAGGACGCGACGGCTGCGCACGCGGCGCGCGCGTCGTTCATCGCGGGGTTGCGACCGCTGGTCGAACCGGACGCCGATCTCGATGCGGCGGAGCTGGTGTTCGGCGAGCTGACCGGCAACGTCGTGCGCCACGCGCCGGGGCCGATCGACATCGGTCTGGCCTGGGACGGTGCGACGCCCGTCCTGCACGTCGTCGATCGCGGAGGGGGCTTCGCGTACGCGCCGCATGCGGCCGAAGCGATGGATGAGAGCGGTCGCGGTCTTGCGATCGTCGAGCTGCTGGCCGACGAAGTCCGCGTGCGGCGCTTGCCCGGACGCGGCACGCACGTCAGCGCGCGTCTGCGGCTGCGCGCCAAGTAGCGACTCCCAGGAAGGATTCAGGCAAGCCTCAGCATCCGTTGCTATCACCTACCGGATGGACGGACCGGCTGCTTCCGTATTGGTGATAGACGACGAGCTTCACACGCGCGACGTACTCGAGATCGGTTTGATGCAGCGAGGCTTTCGCGTACGGACCGCTGCCGACGGAGCGGCCGGCCTCAAATTACTCGGCGCGGAGCGGTTCGACGTCATTCTGCTCGACCTCATGTTGCCGAAGGCCGACGGACTCGCGCTCATCCCGCTTCTGCGCCGTTCGACGGAAGCGCCGATCGTGATGCTCTCCGCCAAGGCCGACGTCTCCGCGAAGGTGACCGGACTCGAAGCGGGCGCGGACGATTACCTTGCCAAACCGTTCGACTTCGGCGAATTGGCGGCGCGGCTGCGGTCGGCGCTGCGCCGGCCGGCGCTCAGAGAACTCGACCTGCTGCGCTACGCCGACCTAAGCATCGACGTACAGCGGCGCCGCGTCGAGCGGAGCGGCGAGCAGATCAGGCTGACGGCGCGCGAGTTCGACCTGCTCGCGCTGCTCGTGCGCAGTCCGGAGCGCGTCTACACGCGCTCGCAGCTGATCGACCTCGTCTGGGGAGCGGAGCGCGGCGTCACGCCGGCCACCGTCGAGAGTTACATCAGCTATTTGCGCGCGAAGGTCGACGTCGCGCCGCGTCGCCGCCTGATTCACACCATCCGAGGAGTCGGCTACAGCGTCCGATGAGGCGGTGACGCCGATGCCCGCAGACAACGCCGTCACCGCCTCGGTGGAGTCGTGGGTTTCTAGCCGGTCGTGACCTGACTCTGGACGTACTTCGTCAGGACGGAGAGCGCGGCGAGCACCTGGTTCTGCAGATCGGTCGCCGTGACGCTGCTCGAGGACGTCGTGCTCGCGGTCGTGCTCGAGGCACTCGTGCTGCTGGTGGCGTCCGTTCCGCCGCCACCGCCGTGGTGGCGGTGATGTCCCGAACCGGAGGCGCGTGCATTCTGCACGTTCGCTGCGAGCTGTGTTTTTTGCGCGTCGGTCAGCACCGCGTCGATCTGCGACTTCACGTCGGTGCTGCTGGTGCCGTTCGTCTTCGCGTCGGCGAGGATCGTGTCGATCTTCGTCTGCTGGTCCGAGGTGAGGTTGAGGTTCGCGAAGAGGCTCGGCGTCGATTGGTTCGATTGGCTCGATTGGGTCGATTGCCCCGTTTGGGCCGCGGTGAACTGCGACAGCTGAGTCGGCGTCAAGACCTGCTCGAGCTGCTGCTGGACGTCCGCCTGGGAAGTTCCTTGGCTTTTCGCGTTCTGCAGGATGGATCGCATCTGCGTTCGCTGCTGCTCGGTCAGGTTGAGGCCGGCGAACTGCCGCAGGCCGCCCGTGCCGCCGGTCGTGGAATTCGAATACTGGCTCGACAAGAGGCTGGTTGTGTCGATACCAAAGCTCATTCCGTAAGCTCCTTGTGGTTCGTGCTCACGCCCGTCTCCAGCCGTATTGCGGCGCAGAGCAGGCGCTTAATCCACCTTTCGGACGCAATTCTTGGCCGGTGCTTGGAAATGCCGTCCGACTTCGACGTGCGTTCACTCGTCTTGGAACGCAGTTGCACCGCGCGCAAATCGCAGAAGCAAAAAAACTATGATTGTCCCAAGCATCGGTCGTTAATGTTTCGCAAATGAACGATACCGCAGCATCCGTACTCGTCATCGACGATGAGGCCCGCATGCGAGACGTCTTGGCGAACGGCTTGGCGCACTACGGCTTCCGCGTACGGACTGCAGGCGATGGACTCGACGGCCTCAAACTGCTCGGCGCCGAACGCGTCGACGCAATCTTACTCGACGTCGTCCTTCCGAAGGTGGACGGCATCTCGCTGATTCCGATGCTGCGGCGTTCGACCGAGGCGCCGATCCTCATGCTCTCCGCACAGAGCGACGTTTCGTCGGTCGTTGCGGGGCTCGACGCCGGTGCCGACGATTATATCGCCAAGCCGTTCGACTTCGACGAACTCTCGGCGCGGCTGCGCTCGGCGCTGCGGCGCCCCGCGCTGAAGGGCGTCACGACTATCGCCTTCGAAGATCTCCTGATCGACCTCGACCGCCGAACGGTCGAACGCGGCGGCGAGTCGATCGAACTCACCGCTCGCGAATTCGATCTGCTCGTGGCGCTGGCGCGCGTTCCCGAGCGCGTCTACACGCGCGCTCAGCTGATCGAACTCGTGTGGGGCGCGCAACGCGAGGTCGGTCCGGGAACCGTCGAAACCTACATCTGCTATCTCCGCGCGAAGGTCGACGCACCGCCGCGGCGGCGAATCATCCGCACCATTCACGGAGTCGGGTACAGCATTCGATGACGGCGGTCCGTCGTTGGGCCGCTGCGGCTCGTATCGCGCTTTTCGGCGCCGCCCTCAGCGGGCTCGCCTTCCCGTACGCCGCGGCCGCGGCGCCTTCCGGCCCGACGGTGGCGTCGGTGAAGGTCGCGGGAAACGCGAAGGTGACGAGCGATCGAATTCTCGAGGTCGTCGCGACGAAAGCCGGTGACCGGTTCGATCGCGCGACCGTGGAGAGCGACGCGCTGGCGATCGCCAAGCTCGGGTTCTTCAGCAACGTGTCGGCGCCGCTCGTCCAAAACGTACGAGGCGGCGTCGCCGTGACGTTCCGCGTCGTCGAAAATCCCGTCGTGCGCGAGGTGCGCTTCACGGGCAACGCGAGCGTCTCGAAAGAGACGCTGAGCGCGCTGCTGGACACCGCGCCGGGCCAGGTCTACAACACGACGACCGCGCGGCAGGACGTGCTCAAGATCGACAGCTACTACGACCGGCTCGGCTTCGGCGGTCAGGTAACCTCGCACGTCACGGACATCGGTCTGGGCGCCGACGGCGTGCTCACGGTCGCGCTGCGCGAAGGGCTCACGGTGCGCTCGGTGATCGTCGATACCGGGACGGGAAAGGATAGCATGCTCGCGCCGGACGCCGTCAAGAACGCTCTGGTGACGAAAGCCGGCACGGGATACTCCGAGACCGCGCGTGAAAAAGACTACGACGCGATCAAGGCGCTCTACGAACGTCACAACCTGAAGGTCGGCGACGTCTCGGGCGGGATCGATCCCGCTTCCATCGATAACGCGGCCGGCACGGCGGACGTGCGGTACACCATCAGCGTGCTGCGCGTCGGCGCGGTCGAGATCACCGGCAACGACAAGACGCACGACGACGTGATCCGGGGCGAGCTGCGCTTGCGTCCGGGGATGGTCGTCACCGACGCCGCGCTGATGAAAGACTACCAGCGCCTGAACAATCTGGGCTACTTCGACAAGGTCGACTTCGAAGCGAAGCCGGGCCCCGACCCGAAGCAGCCGGCGCTCGTGACGCTCGACTGGCACGTCAAGGAGAAGAAGACGGGTACGATCTCGCTGGGCGGCGGCTATTCCGGCGGCGCGACCGGCACCGGGCTGACGGCCAACGTCTCGCTCGGGGAGAGCAATCTCAACGGCACCGGCATCAACACGCAGATCAAAGTGGAGCGCGGAGCGTCATTGTCCGACACGCAGTTGTCGGTGACGATCCCGCATCTCGGCAAAACCGAGAAGTCGCACAAGTACAGCCTCACGACGACGCTCTTGTCGCAGCAGCAGACCAACCTCTATCCGGTATACCTCGCGACGCCCGCGCCGGGGAGCACGTCCACGCCGGTGAGTGCGACGGGAACGCCCGTGTCGCTCGTGCCGGCGGACAGCAACAACGCACAGCTCGTCTCGAACGTGTATTCCAACTACTCCTCGAAGGTGAACGGCATCTCGACGAGCCTCGGCCGCAGCCTCAGCGACACGGTGCGTGTGAGCGCGGGATTCAGCCTCCAAAGCATCGCGGCGTCGGCGACGCTGCCGAGCGGATACTATTTCCCCAGCGCCCTGGCGCTCAACCCGCTCGCCCCGTCGACGTCGGCGATCACGGATCCGAACAGCGTCAACAACGCTCTTGGCATCTCGTCGCCCTCACTTGCCGTGATGGATGCCGGGAAGACCTACCCCCTCCACAGCCTCCTCTTCGGCATAAGCGCGGACACGCGCGACGACGTCTTCAGCCCGCATACCGGCTACACGATGTCGGCCGGCGACGAATACAGCAGCACGTCCCTGGGCTCCGCGTTCAACTACCAGCTCATCACGCTCGACGCGGCGAAATTCTTTCCGATGAAGGCGGCGACGGTCGCCGTGCATGCGCGGGTCGGGACGACGACCGGCGCGATCCCGAGCACGAAGCTGTTCACGTTTTCGGATCAGGAGCTGCGCGGCTACTCGGAGGTGTTCTACGGCACCCAGATGATGCTCGGTCAAGCGGAACTGCGGATCCCGCTCAATGCGGACCGCTCGCTCCAGGTCGTCGGTTTCGCCGACAGCGGCGCGGCGCGCATCGCCGACGGTACGGCGCTCACGACCACTACGACGACCGGGGCGGTCTTCGATGTCGGCAAGTGGGTGTTCCACAACGACGTCGGCGTCGGTCTGCGTTTCGACATCAAGGCGCTCGGCATCCGAACGATCCGGCTCGACTTCGCGAAGGGCAGCGAAGGGTTTCACACCTCGTTCGGCATCGGGCAGAGTTTCTAGCGGCGCTATAACTTCAGGTGTCCGACGAGCCATTGCGCGGCGTCGCCGCGGCTCATCGCCGGTGAAGGCCACGGCAAGGTGGACCCGACCGACGTCTCGATCGCGGCGCGCTGCGCCGGATCGAGCGCGCGCTTCGGGCCGAACTCCAGCGACGCCGGGTCGGCGAACCAGCCGCGCGCGCCGGTCAGTTGCGTCGCCGCGAACAGCGCCGGGTCGTCGTCGAAGCTGACGTCGGTCCACCAGCAAAGCGGCATCCCGGCGTCGAGCTGGGCGTGACGGAACTCGCTTGCGAGCGGCGCGCCGTCGAGCACATTGCCCGGCGTCACGCCGCGTTTGAGGCAGAACGCGGCAAGCGCCCCGGCCGCCTCGCCGACGGCCCACTCGATCGGATGCACCCGATAGGCTCCGTTCGTGATGTGTGTGACGCCGAGGTTCTTGCACGCCGGGAGCAGGTTCTCGACGGCCGGCGCGATCAGCGCGCCGAGCGGGATCTGGAAGTAGCCGGGGTTCCCGCCGCCGCCGTCACTCATCCCGTTCGCGAGCACGTGCATGTCGAGACGATAGTGGCCGATACCGCACGTCTCGGCGGAGTGCTTCGCGCGCACGTCGCCGGCGACGAACAGATCCCCCCGCACGACCGTCGTGCGCGCCTCGATGCGGCGCGACTCGCGGACGTACGGCAGCGGCGCGGTGCCGTCCGCGGTGCCGAACACTTCGGTCGCGACGCGCAGGTTGGGATAGCCGAAACCGGCGCCGTCTTCACGCGGGATCGCCGTCTGGAGGTAGTACGCGTACGCGACCGAGCGCGCTCGCGCGGCCGCGATCGTCTGCGCGTCCTGCGCGGGATCGCCGCTGGGGATCGAGCGCACCGTGTAGTCGTTCTGATCGTCGTTGATCGTCGTGACGTCGTAGGGGAAGGCGGGGTCGGCGAAGTTGTCCTTCGCGATGAACTGCCGGTAGTTGAAGAGCGAGTCGTCCGGCGTGATGCGGAAGATGCTCGTGAAGTGCGGCGCGAACTTCCGCGCCGCGACGATCTCGTCGTAGAAGGCGGGTTTTGGGATCGTGTGGTTTTCGCCGGGGGGCCGTAGTTCCAGCGCGATCGGCACCGTGATCGGCTGGAGCCACGCCGGCTGCGGCGCCGCGGGGGTGAACGGCTCGCCGGTCTGCGCCGTGCTCTCGGCGCCGACGCGATGCGGGACGTTCGCCAGCGGCAGCAGCTCGCCGAGGTCCGTCGCGTCGAGGAAGAAGGACGCGCGGTAGCGCGTCTCCACGCCGTAAAAGGGCCGCGCGCGCACGGCCGTGACGCGGTTTGCGGCCAGCTCGGCGGCGTGGACCGGCGTCTGGAGCCGCACCGTCACCGTGGGATGCGTTCCGGCGAGCATCGCGAGCAGGACGTCGTGCGCCGCGCGCGGCGCGATCCGCAGGTTCGTGGCGAAGTGCTGCGTCGGCGCGCCGGGATCGAACGGCTTCATCGCCTTCCCTTGGGCCGAGAGCGCGAAGCTGCCGCTGTAGAACGCGCGCGCGTTCTCGCGGAAACGGCGATACAGCGCGGTCGACCCGACGCCGCGCGCGCCGGAGGTCCCTTGGTCGACGTACTGGTTGTCGTCGCCGCGGGTGAGGCCTTGACCGCTGTACTGGCCGCCGGCCCAGCTGGACGCTTCCAGCAGGCAGACGTTCGCGCCGAGCGCGCTCGCCCGCAACGCAGCCGCGACGCCGCCCAGGCTCGCGCCGACGATCACGATGTCGTACTGTTCCTCGCGCAAAAACACCCTCGCAGTTGGCGGGCGAAAGCGTTCCGGCTCGGGATGTGGACTCCCTCGGTTGATCCCTGGGTAGGACGAAGGTGATGGCCGCCCCCTCGCGCGCAAAAATCGAGCCCTGGTGGGCGCCGCGTGCCGACGCATGGTTCAAGCTGCTCGGCGCGATCGTTCTCGGCTACCTGATCCTCGCGAAGTTCGTCGAGTACGCCGTCGGCTTCGGCGACGTGACGGTCATTGCGGTCGGCGGCATCCTGGTCTCGTATCTGGTGCTGCCCATGGTGCAGGCCCTCAACCAACGATTGCCGCTCTGGCTCGCGCTCACCATCGTGTACGCCGGTATCGGGCTCGCCATCGTCGTCGGCTTGTGGCTGCTCGTGCCGACACTCGTGACGCAATTCCAGGCGCTCGTCGCGTCGATCCCCGCGATGCGGAGCGTCGTCGAGCAGTACCTCTCCACCACGAACAATCCGATCATCACGCACCTGCCGGCCGAACTGCGAGGCTACGTCGCGAAAGTTCCCGGTCAGCTCTCGGCGCAGGTGCAGCAGTTCGCGGCGTCGCTCTCACTGAGGGTCGTGAACGCGCTCGTCTCCGCGATCACCGTCGGCGCGCTGACCATCGCGATTCCGGTCGTCTCGCTCTACATGCTCGCCGAATCCGCGACGATCAAGCGGTTCTTCGCGCGGCTCGTCCCCGCGAGCAAGCGCGAGCTGGCGATCGACATCTTGGGCGACATCGACGCGGTGATCGGGGGGTTCGTGCGCGGACAGCTGCTGGTGGCGGCGTCGGTCGCCGCGCTGGCGATCGTCGCGCTGCTGCTGCTGCGCGTGCCGGACGCCGTGCTGATCGGCCTGTGGGCCGGAGTCGCCGACATCGTGCCGTACGTCGGGCCGTTCGCGGGCGCGATCCCCGCGACGCTGCTGGCGCTGTTCTCGAACGGCTGGCCGAGCGCGGTCTTCGTCGTCGTCGCGTTCACCATCATCAACCAGATCGAAGCCCACCTGCTCGCGCCGCGCATCGTGAGCAGTACGGTGAAGGTCACGCCGCTCGCGGTCATCTTCTCACTGCTGATCGGCGCGCACGTCTTCGGGTTCCTCGGTCTGCTCATCGCCGTGCCGATCGCCGGAATCATCCGCGCTCTACTGGCTCGTTTCTTCCCCGAGGAAGAGATCACGAACGCCGAGATCCGCCCGGGCCTCACATCCAAACCGCAACTCGAAGTGGACCCCGAAGCAACAGAGGCGTAGGCTTCGAAACCGGGTCGCAGGGAAAGCGTGTACCGATGGCAATCCAGGGCCGACGAACGTCTATGGCCGCTTGATCGTCGCGGTCGCCGTCGAGAGCGAGCGCATCGCCGCGTGGCAGCGCTCGTGCATCGACGCGTTGCGCGACGCGCCCGGCGTCGACGTTCGGATCGTGCGGACCCAAGCGCCGCCGCGCCGTCCGCTGCACCGCTTTGCGCGGCTGCTCGGCGGCGCGGCGCTCGCGCCGTCGCGCGTCGTTGCGGACGCCGCTGCGACGCTGGACGACGTGGCGATCGTGCTCGACCTCACCTCGACGGGGGCGGTCGATGCGAATGCGCGGCACGGCATCTGGTCGTTCCGGCTCGACCGCTCCGACGACGCCGCGCTGCCGTTCGCGCGCGAGATCGCGCAAGGCGCCGAGTGGGTCGAGATCTCGCTCGTCTCGTGCCGCAACGGCAGCCGCGAAACGCTGCGCAGCGGGCGGTTCGGCGTCGGCGGGTCGTACGGTGCGACGCTGCGCCTCGCGCTGCTCGAAGCCGCGCGCTGGCCGAGCACGATGCTCCGGGCGCTCGCAAACGGCGTGGAATCGCCGCCGGCGCTCGACGCGCCACGGTCGCCGCCCACGCCTTCGCTGCCGCCGCTCGAAGCGCTGCGGTTCGCAGGCGCGCTCGGCGCGCGCGCGGCGTCGTTGCTGCGCGAACGGTTCCTCGAGGTCGTCGAGTGGAACGTCGGCTTCGTCGAGGGCGGGCCCAAAACGCTCCTGAACGGCGCGCCGCTCCAGATCCGCTGGCTGCCGCCGCCGGCGGCGACGACGTTCATCGCCGACCCGTTCTTCGTCGAGCGCGACGGGCTGCGGGTCCTCTTCGTCGAGGAGTTCGACTACCGGCGCGACCGGGGCGTGGTCGACGCGCTCGTCCTCGACGCGAACGGCCGGATCGCGCGACGCGTTCGCGCGCTCGACATCCCGACGCACGTCAGCTATCCGTATCCGCTGGAGATCGACGGCGAACTCTACCTCGTGCCGGAAAATCGCGCCGGCAACGAAGTGGCGCTCTACCGCTGCGTGCGTTTTCCCGATCGTTGGGAACGCGCGCGGGCGATCATGCCGGCGAGCGACGCAATCGACACGACGCTCTTTCGGCACGACGGGCGCTGGTGGGCGCTGTGCACGCGCGTTGCGCGCGGTGAAAATCAGGCGCTTTTCGCGTACCATGCCGCGTCGATCGACGGCCCGTGGACGCCGCACGCGATGAATCCCGTCGTGGTCGACGTGACGAGCGCGCGTCCGGCGGGTCGGCCGTTCACCGTCGACGGCGTGCTGTACCGGCCCGGACAGGACTGTTCGACCTCGTACGGCTGCGGGTTGACGATTGCCCGCGTCGACGTCCTCACGCCGAGCGAATACCGCGAAACGCTCGTGCGCCGCATCGAGCCGTCCGCGTCGTCACGGTATCCCGACGGCATTCACACCGTGAATTTCAGCGGCGCGCTCGGCGTCGTCGACGGAAAGGTCGTTCGGTACGACTGGCGCAAACTGGCGTGGATCGCGCGCAAGGCGCTCGCGCGCCGTCGATGATCGGTCCCGCGATCACACTCGACGTCGAGCGCGAACGATGCGCTCCGCGGTGACGCCGAGCCATCCCCCAACCGCGCCGCAGAGGACGTCGAACGCGTTCCAGCGGAGTCCCTCGTGCGAACCGCCCCACGCCTGAACGACCTCGATCGCGCCGGAATACGCCGCGACCAGCAGGGCGGCCCGCAGCGCGGGACGCGTACTCGGACCGAGCGCCTTATCCGCGGTGAACCCGACCAGCGCGAACGCCCCGACGCTGTACGTCTTGCGCAAGAGGACGTGCCACGATAAATCCGGCGGCGAGGTGAGCTCGTAGACCGTCTCGCTCGTGGCCAGCCAAAACAGCACGGCCGCGACGATCGTCGCAACCGCGATCCATCCCGGTCTCACGTGCGCTTGGCGCTCAGGCGCCGCGCCAGCCGAGCGTCTTCGCGGCGAGTTCGACCCGATTGCGCGCGTGCGTTTTGAGCATCATGCGCTTGACGTGGTCGTGGGCGGTCGATTCGGCGATGTCGAGCGCGATCGCGATCTGCGGCGTGCCGAAGCCCTTGAGGACGAGCGAGAGCACTTCGAGCTCGCGCGAGCTCATGCCGAACTTCTCCGCCGCCAAGCGCAGCGGGTTGCGCGAGCGATAGCGTTCGATCAAGAGGCCGATTTTCACGCCGTGTGCGCCGGTCAGCGGAGCGGTGCGCACGACCATGAACGGAAGCGGAATCGCTAGGCCCGGGCCCCATGAGGCGGGGTCGTCGGTCCACGACTCTGTCAGGCCGCGCACGGTCTGCTCGATCACGGGCGGCAGCCGGCTCCCGCAGAGTTCGAGGATGTTCTGCAGAGCGTCGTTGTCGTCGCCGTCGGGGATCCAGCGCGCTTCGATGCGATAGTCCCGGTCGAGCACGAACTGGGCCGGTACGGCGCGTTCGGAGGTGCGCTCCAGCGCGCTTTCCTCGCCTTCGAAGGTCGAGAGACGGCGCATCAGTTCCGAGCCCGAACGCAGCGTGCCCTCGAGCGCGGCGCGTTCCTCGGCCGTGAACGCGCGCGCCCGCGCCACGATCGCGATCCCGAAGATCGAACGATCGACGCCGTACACCGCGACGAGGCCATGCATCCCGTCCAGCGCGATCAGCGCGTCGGTCATGCGGGGGAGCGACGTGTCGCTCCGCGACTGGAGCAAGCGCTCGGCTTGCAGCCATTCGCTCTGTTGCGCGCCGTTGCCGTGATCCTCGGAGAGCACCATCTCGCTTTGCGAGCCGCTCTGATCGTAGCGCGCAAGCACGACGTAGCTTGCTTTGACCAGCGAGCGAAGTTCGCCGACGAACGCGTGCGTCCGGTCGGCTTCGGGAACGGCGGTCAGGACCGCTGCGGCGGAGGATCGACGTGAGCGCAAGATACACGGAGTTTGCCCGAGATGGCACTTCTCTCACGGATGATTGAACGTTCACTGTGAAAGCGAGCGCACGGCGCGTTCTGCATCGGCGACGGCTGCCGGGGCCGCGAGCGGCGCGCCGAAGCGCGCGGTGACGTTCCAGCGCGCGCCGTCACGTTCGTAGCGGAACCCGAGCGGCACGACCGCGACGTCGCGCGCGCCGCGCCGCTCCGCCGCCGCCAGAATGGTGCGAAAGCCGGCCGCGAACGGCAGCATCCCCTCGCCGTCCGGCCGGCGCGGTGCGGCCTCCGATGCGGCCGGATCGATCACCGGATAGCCTTCGGGGAAGACCAGCAGGAGGCGGCCGTCGCGCAGCAGGTTCGCCGCGTCGCTCAGCCCCCGGCGCAGATAGCGCGACGTCTCGCGCGCATCGTAGCCGCCGCGGGTTCCGGTCGTCGCCGGCCTCAGGATGACTGGGTAGCGCGCCCAGCGGCACGCGCGCTCCATCCACCGCCGTTGCCGCGCGCCGGCGGTCCAGTCGAGTCCGACCACAATGTGCACCGGGCGGCGAAGGTGCGCGACGACGACCGCGCCGTCGAGCAGATGGTGATAATGGCGCGCCAGGAGCAGCACCGGGCCGTGCTGCGGCACGTGCTCGATGCCGTCGACCCGAACCGACGAGGTTTGCGTGCGCAGTGCCCACGCGGCGATCAGCCGCGGGCCGACCATCCCGGGCGGCGGATACGCCGCGGTGCGGTGCACGGCGTTCAGGCGAACGCCGTTTCGGGCCGTTCGCGCTTGTCGCGAACGAGCGCCAGCGCCGCCGGCGCCAGCGCGAGCACCACGGCGGCGAGCGCGGTGGGCCACATCCCGGCCGCGGTGCTCAACACCATCGACCACCCGACGTTCACGGCGTAGACGACGAACGGCAGCGCGGCCGGCGCGCGCGGTGCGGCGCGTTCGTTCCATGCCAAACGTCCGAGCGTGATGAAGAGGAGCCCGGTCGCGAACCAGCCGGCGAGGTTGCGCAGCGGCATGCCGAAGTACGGACCGGCCTCGTGCCAGATCCAGAAGTGGATGTACTGCATCTGCGGCGCCGCCATCGACGGATCGAGGACGAGGTCCCACGCGGTGAGCAGCCAGGTGCCGAGCACGATCGACCACAGCGTGCGATGCCGCGGCGCGCGGTGCGCGGCGATCGCATCGCCCAGCACGAACGACGCGAACCCCATGGAAAACCACGACAGCGGCACGGCGATCGGCACGCGCGCGAAGAGTTTCGGGCCGAGGAAATCCGTGTATTCGTACCCGCCGAACGGCCAGCCCGTCTTCGTTCCCGTCAATTCGGCCGCGGCCGAGAGCACCGTCGCGGCGCAGAAGAAGAGGAGCGTGCGGCGCACGCCCAGGGCAAAGAACCCGTAGGTGAGCATCGCGATCGCGCCCAGGAACATCGCCGTGCCGCCCGTCCGCCCGATCGCGAACGCGTAGACCGCCGCGCCGCCGGGGTCACCCGCCCACAGCTGCGGGTGCGGGATCGCGACGAGGATTCCGAACAAGCCGATCGCCAGCGCGAACGCGTGCAGCGCGGTGAAGGCCCAGGCCGCGCGCTTCATGCGGCGCCTTCGGTGACGAGCGTGCGGCCGCGCCAGACGTGCGTGCGGCGCAGCGCGCTGCGCGCCAGCAGCGCGAGCGCCGCCAGATCGGCGAGCGGTGAGAGCCAGTACGCGAGCGGCGGGTTCACGTAGGCGCGGCGCGTCCCGGCCAACACGCCGAAACGCGTTGCGACCAGCGCGAACGCGATCCCCGTCGCGACGCGCGAAAACGGAACGCGGTCACCCAGCGCCAGAAGCGCGACCAGGGTCGGCAGCGGGAGCGCCTGCGCGAACAGCAATTCGGCGAGGCTCAACGCCAAGCGCGCCGGCCGCACGAAACCGTCGCGCAGCGTGAGCGAGCGCGGCCAGTTCGCGGCACAATCGCGCCAGGAGTCGTGCATGCGAACGACCGCGTCGCCCTCGTAGAAGCCGACGCGCCCGCCCGCGGCCGCGAGCACGCGCGCCGTCGTGACGTCTTCACAGATCGACGCGCGCGCGGCGCGAAACGCGTCGGCGCTCGTCAGCGCGGCCCGGCGCGCGACGAAGACTTGGCCGTTCGCCTGCACGCGCGCCGGAAGGCGCGTCGCGACGTTCGGCAGGCCCGCACGGTACACGAGCGTGGTGAGCAGCGCCGGATGCAGCAGCGCCGCGCCGGCATCGGCGAGCTCTTGGCGGGTCGCGACGCTGAGCGCGACGAGATCGTCCGCGCGCGCGCGAGCTACCGCGTCGCCGAGCAGGGTCGCACCGACCCGCACGTCCGCATCGACGGTCGCGATCCACGGTGCCCTCGTCGCGCGCAGGCCGCATTCGAGATTCCACGCTTTGCCGTTCCAACCGGACGGCGCCGGCGCCGCGTCGATGAAGCGCACCCGCGGATCGCGCTCCGCGGCGGCACTCGCGACCGCGCGCGTCCCGTCGGTCGAGCCGCCGTCGACCACGACGATCTCGCCCAGTTCGGCCCCGCAGCATGCGAGCGCCGCAAGCGACGCGCCGAGCCGGCGCTCTTCATCGAGCACCGGAACGATCGCAGCGAGCATCCCAGGCGCGAGTGGCGGGGCAGGCGCGAGCGGTGCGCCGCCGGCGGTCGCGAGCATCCGCAGGATCGCACGAAGCCCGGCGAGTGCCTCGAGGATCGTGATGAAGACGAGCACCATCGCCCGAAAGGGGTAGACCGCCGTTCCCCAATCTCCTCGTCTCCTGATGCCGCTACTGCATCATCCACGGTTCCGGCGCGCGACGGCGCCGGCCGCCGACGTAGAGGTAGCGACCCTCGCCCGTCGCGCGCGGCGGCGCGGTCAAGATCGCTTCGTCCCGTTCCAGCGTGAACACGGTCTCACCGTCGGCGGAGTAGCGCAGCCGGCGCGACACGCCGTCGTCGAGCACCGCGCGCATCGTCGCCTCGTCGATCGTCAGCTGCGTCAAGCGCATCGCGGCGAACCCGCCGTGCTGCTGCGGCGGCACCAACGCCCATCCGCGGATGGAGTGGAGGCTGTAGTAGGGCCGCAAGATCCCGGCCAGGCGCAGTGCGCTCGAGATCGACGCGACGGAGACGGTGAGGATGCACGGCCGCTCGGACCACGCGATCAACTGACGATGAAACGCACCGAGCCGCACGACACCCTCCTATGCGACGGGGACGAAGTCGGGGATTGTACGCCGCCGAGTGCCCGCTTCCCCTGCCCGTTATTCCAGGTGACCGCCCTTGTCGCCGGGGCGCTCCGGCGCAGAATGGCGAAGGAGATGATGGTGATGGTCGAGGCGGCAGAGCTGCGGGAGGCGCTCGAGCGCTGGTTTGGGTTCCCCTCGTTTCGGCCGTCGCAGGAAGCCATCGTGCGCGACGTGCTGGCCGGCCGCGACGTCTTCGCCCTCTTGCCGACCGGCGGCGGGAAATCGCTGTGCTATCAGCTGCCGGCCCTGCTCACCGAAGGGCTGACCGTCGTCGTCTCGCCGTTGATCGCATTGATGAAGGACCAGGTCGACGCGATGGACACCGCGGGCGTCCCGGCGACCGCGCTGAACTCCTCGCTCGCATATCCCGAGCTGCGGCGCCGGCTCGAGGGGCTCGAGCGCGGCGCCTACAAGTTGCTCTACGTCGCGCCTGAACGCCTCACGCTGGCCGGCTTCACCGACGATCTCGAGCGCTGGAACGTCGCGCGGTTCATCGTCGACGAAGCGCACTGCATCAGCGAATGGGGCCACGACTTTCGGCCCGAGTACCGGCGCATCGCGCCGCTGCGCGCGCGCTTTCCCGACGTGCCGTTCTGCGCGTTCACCGCGACCGCGACGTCCCGCGTCCGCGACGACGTCGTCGCGCAGCTCGGCTTGCACCGCCCCGCAGTCCACGTCGCGTCGTTCGACCGGCCGAACTTGAACTATCGTATCCTGCACGGTGCGCGCGGCGTCGAGACGCTGGTGCGCTGGCTGCGCGCGCGACCCGACGACGAAGCGGGGATCGTCTATGCCGGCAGCCGCGCCAACACCGAGAAGGTCGCCGAGGCGCTGAGCACCGCGGGGATTCCCGCCCTCGCCTATCATGCCGGGCTCGATTCCTCGCTCCGCGCGAAGCGGCAGGAGGCGTTCATCCGCGACGACGTGCGGGTGATGTGCGCGACGATCGCGTTCGGGATGGGGATCGACAAGTCGAACGTCCGTTTCGTCGTGCACTTCGACGTTCCGCGCAGCCTCGAGGGCTACTACCAGGAGACGGGCCGCGCCGGACGCGACGGCCTGCCAGCCGAGTGCGCCTGGTTCTTCGCGTACGGCGACGTCGCGCGGACGGAACGCTTCGTCGAAGAGAAGCCCGAGCCCGAACGGACCGCGGCGCGCGCACAGCTCGACCGTATCGTGCGCTATGCGTATTCGAACGAGTGCCGGCGGCGCGAGCTGCTGGCGTACTTCGGCGAGACGTATCTTCCGGAACGCTGCGAGGCGTGCGACAACTGCCTCTCGCCGCGCGCGTCGTACGACGCGACGATCGACGCGCAGAAGCTGCTCTCGTGCGTGTACCGCATCCGTGAATCGCATGGGTACGGCGTCGGAATCGCGCACGTCGTCGACGTCTTGGTCGGCGCGAAGACCGAGAAGATCGAGCGCTGGTTTCACGACCGGCTCTCGACCTACGGGATCGGCGCCGACCGCGACCGGCGGACCTGGCGCCACCTCGCCGACGAGCTCGTGCGCCTCGGACTTATCGTTCAAGATGCCGCCAACCACAACGTCGTCGTGCTGACGCCGCAAGGGCGGCGGGCGCTGATTGAGCGCACCCCGATCGCCGTCCGCGAGCCGGTCGCCCTGCCCCCGGGCGGAAAGGCCGCCAAACGGGGCCGCGCGGCTGCGCCAGCGGCCGACGAAGACTACGACCGCGACATCTTCGCGGCGCTGCGGGCGCTGCGCCGGGAGATCGCCGCCGAACGCGACGTCCCGCCGTATGTCGTGTTCAGCGACGCGGTGCTGCGCGCGATGGCGCGCGAGCGGCCCGCGACGCCGCAGGCGTTCCGAGCGATCAGCGGCGTCGGCGAGAAGAAGCTGGCCGACTTCGGTGCCCGTTTTTTGGCGGCGATCGCTGAGAACGCGGTGAAAGGTTGACGGCCCGTCCCACGTTCTCAGGGAGACCACAGACCGCAATGACAGGATTTCGGTCGATGAAGAGCTGCGTGGCACGCCGCTGGTTAGCGACCGCGCTCGCGCTCGCGTTCCTGTTCGGGACCCTCGTCCCGGCCGGAGCGCAGAGCTCGAGCGACACCGGAATCGTGCAGATCACCGTCAAGGACGCTGCCGCACAAGTGAACTTGGCGGACGCGCGCGTCTTTTTGGTCGGGCCGACGGTTGCGAGTGCGCTGACGGCCAAGAGTGGGATCGTCAAGTACACCGACGTGCCGAGCGGGCTGTACCGGGTGCGCGTTTCGAAGAGCGGCTTCGCCGGTGTGGTGTCGAGTCAGTTCGAAGTGCTGGGGAACAAGCAGGTCGACGTCGACGTCGATCTCGGCGTGCGCCAGCAGCCGTCCGGCCAGCAGGCGACGACCACGACCAGCGACAGCGGCCTCAAGGTGATCGGCAGCGTCCGCGCGCGCGTCACGGTTACCACGACGGACGTCGATGAGAACAGCGCGGTACGGAAGATCTCCGACTCGCTCACCGACGCGCTCTCGACGATCGGCGGCGTCGACGTGACGCAAGGGTCGAACGATCCGAACGCGCCGCAGACGATCTCGCTGCGCGGTCACGACGAGTCGCAGACCGCCGTGACGCTCGACGGCATCCCCCTCTCGGCGCCAGGCTCGGCAGCCGACCTGCGCAAGATCAACACCGACCTCTTCTCCGGCGCCGGCGTGAGCTTCGGCGCACAAGCCGGTTCGCTCGGCGGGTCGGTGAACTTCCGCACGCTCCAGCCGACCCAGACCTGGCAGACGAAATTCACCTTTTCGGACGGCACCTACGATCGCTACAACTACCAGATCGGCGAGACCGGGTCGATCGGCAAGCTCGGCATCGCGGTGCTCCACACCAAGCGCGCCGGGAACAGCCCGCTGACGTTCCAGGACTACGTCGACCAGAGTGGGATCGACTACGAGCACGGCGGCGAGAGCGCGAACATCGGCGACTTCCTCAAGCTGCGCTATCCGGTCAACGACCGCACGACCGTGATGGCGACGATGCTGCAGAACAATCAGTCGAACTCGGCGCTCTGCACGCAGTTCGTCACGCCTTTGCCGTGCGGCATCGGGCCCGACAACGGCAACAGCGGCAAATTCCAGTTCGGCTACGCCACGGTCCAGTCGCTGATCGGCGACACGGCGGTCACCGTGACCGGGTACGTCAACAACAACACGTCGTACACGAACGACCTGGACCGCTACATCTACAATTCGTGCCCGGCCGGGTCGGCGCAGCCATGCACGGTGGGACCGGTGCTCTCGCCGTACTCATCGACGAACGGATCGTTCGCGCGCGGGGTCGCGGCGAGCGCGACGCTGACGCGCGACAAGCATACGTTCACCCTGAGCGGTTCGACGTACGCGGGAATCACGACGTTCACGCCGCTGGTCGACACGGCGACGTCTGTCAACCCGAACCCGAATTTGACCCCGTCGACCTTCGCGACCGCCTCGCGCAGCGTCCAATTCTCCGACCAGTACAAGGTCAACGACAAGCTGGCGCTCGGGCCGAATATCTCGTACGCCGGAACGACCGGCGCCGGCTCGTCGATCCTCGCCGGCATGAGCGCGAACTGGCGGCCGACGAGCAGCGACACGTACAACGCGTCGATCTCGTTCGGCAGCTCGCAGCCGGCGAACGGTCTGGTGCGCCAGCTTCCCGACGCGACGTCCGCGCGAGTGAACTGCTACGCGAACACGGCCGTCATCAACGGCGTGGGCGATCTTCCCTCGCATCAGGGCGCGGCCAACTACGACCTCTCGTGGACGCACCAGTGGTCGCACGGGCAGTTCTCGCTCAGCGCCTATCGCCAAACGCAGAGCGGGCAGCTCGTCAACGCGCAGGTCACGGCCGATAGCGCCGGCCTTCCTTCGTACCTCGTGAACGGCATCAATACGTATTTCAGCAACGTCTGCGGCGTTTCCACGTCGGCGGAGCAGATCTACGCCAACGAGCAGATCGGCGGCACGACGCGGCTGTATCAGGGCTATACCGCCAATGCCAACCTCGCGCTGGGCAAGAACGTCGTCCTGATCCCCTCGTATACCACGAGCGCCGCCGAAGTGACGGCAGCCAACCTCCGCTACGTCGGCCTCGACAGCACGCTGATCCTCGACGAGCAGCTTCCGGGCCGCCCGGTGCACAGCGCCAACGTCACGCTCGATGCGCTCTACTCGCCGGCGGGCCTCGAGATCGTCGCCAACGCCCACTATGTCGGCCCGAACAACAACCAATATATCGCGCCGTACACCCTCGTGAACTTCGGACTCTCGCATGCGCTGGGGACCGGGCGCATCACGGTGTTCGCGTCGAACCTCTTCAATACTGAGAGCGGCCTGTTCTCGACGATGCAGTACGCGCAGCCGATCGCGCTCAGCGGCGGCGGCTACTTGCTGCAGGCTGCGCGGCCGAACGCGCCGCGTTCGTACACCGTCTCCTACTCGCTCAACACCGGTGCGCGGCCGGGCGCGGGCTTCTCGCGCGGCGCACGAGGGGCCACCACGACGGCCGCCGCCGGCGGGCAGGGCCAGCAGGGCCAGCAGGCGCGCGGCCTCGGATTCGGTCAGTTGAAGTTCATCCCGCCGCCGCCGGGCGTCGACCCGCTCTCGGTCGCGACGTCACGTCCCGAGTGCACGGCCGACCTGCAGCCGGCCGCGCAAAAGGTGCTCGCGCAAATCGGTGCCGCCGCGACCGCGTTCGCCGCCGGCAAGCCCCTCCCGGAGGTCGACGGGCTCGTCATCACCCCGCACGGGGAGGCCTCCGGCACGTGGTGGCTCGGTCTGGGGCCGAAGATCCCCGATGGCGTCTTCGCGGGTCGCCGCGGCGGCGCGGGCGGTCAAGACGCCGGACCCCGGCCGCCCGGCGGCCCAGGCGGTCCCGGCGGCGAAGAAGGCGGACCGGGCGGTCCCGGCGGCCCGGGCAGTCCTGGCGGAGGCCCAGGCGGCTTCCAGCCGCGAATCCAGGTGGCACCGCGGACGGGCGGATCGCCGCGGCCGGACTTTTCGCCGCCGCCCGAGCTGGTTGCGGCGTTGGCGCCCCTGCGCGCCGCAGCCTCGTGCGCGTACGGCACGACCCTCACCCCGGCCGAAGCGAAGGCCAAGGGCTACGACGTTGCGGTCGGCGTCAACGTCGCCGGCCCGCGCCCCTCACCCGGCGCCGGCGCCTCGCCGGCACCGGCCCCAAGCGCCGTTCCCGGCGCGTCTCCGGCCCCCGGCGCATCGCCTGGACCGCGGCGCAACTTCGGAAGCCCCATGAATTATGCACCCGGAATCGGCATCTTCGTGGTCCGCGCACCGGACCTCGGAACAGGTGGCGGAAGCGTGAGACAATAGCTAGGATTATGGCCGCCATACCCAAGGTCGTCGTCATCGACGACGAACGTCATCTACGCGAGCTGCTCGAGCTCGGCCTCGGCGAGGACGGATTCGAAGTGCGCAGCGCGGCAGACGGCCGGTCCGGCCTCGCGCTCGTACGCGATTGGCGTCCCGACGCGATCGTGCTCGACGTGATGCTGCCGTTCGTCGACGGACTCGAGCTGCTGCCGATGCTGCGCCGGATCACCGAAGCGCCGATCTTGATGCTCAGCGCGAAGGCCGACACCGACGACCGCATCACCGGTCTGCGGCGCGGGGCGGACGACTACATCAAGAAGCCGTTCGAGATGACCGAGCTCGCGGCGCGCCTGCACTCGGCGCTCCGCCGGCCGCGGCTCGAGCAGCCCTCCATCGTTGCGTACGCCGACTTGTCGATCGATCTCGACCGGCGTGAGGTCAAGCGCGGCGATCAGCGCATCGAACTCTCGGCGCGCGAGTACGCGCTGCTGCTGACGCTGGTGCGCAATCCCGAACGCGTGTTCACGCGCGACCAGTTGCTCGACTTGGTGTGGGGAACCGACCGCGACGTCGGTCCGGGTGCGGTCGAGACCTACGTCTCGTATCTGCGCGCCAAGATCGATGCGGGCTTCGATCCGAAACTGATCCGCACGATTCGCGGCGCCGGTTACGCGTTGCGGACGCACTGAGGCGATGTTCACCTCGTTCGCGCGCCGCCTGACGTTCTGGTACGTCGCGGCCGCCGTCGCGCTCGTCGCCCTGCTGCTGTCCGCCTTCGCGGTGAGCGGGCTCTTTCTGTACGTGCACCTCGTGCAAGGCAACATCGAGGCGGACGCACGCGAGGCGGAAGCGTTCTCGGCGCGCGCCGTGCTGCGGAAGGAACCCTTCACCGTCGCGGCGCTCGAATTCGAGAAGCGCATGTCGCGGCCCGGCGTGCGACTGATCGTCTGGGGCGGAATGCCGCATCGGCCGCCGCGCGCCCCGGCAAACCCGGAGACGAACGAGCCATCGTCGATTCCGCTGCTGATAAAGCCCGCGCCGGCGGCGACGCGAAACCTGGGTTTCTTCGGGGGGCCGCCCATGCAAGGGCGCCTGCTGCCGGACGGGCCGGCCGGCCGACCGCCCGTGATCGTTATGGACAGCCGCGTCGTGCACGGCGATCTGCGCACGCTGCGCTTCGAGGGCAGCCGTTTCGGGTTCGCGATCGGAACGGCGTTCGGGGCGCATCTCCATCGCATTCCGTTCATGGACGGCGAGCTGACGCTGCTGCCCGATCCCAATGCGACCGGCAACGTCGCGCTGGCGATGCTCGCGGCGATCCTGCTCGTCAGCGGGCTGGCCGGATTTCTCGCCTGGTTCACCGGCCGCTACATCACGACGCAAGTGCTGCGCCCGCTGGTCGACGTGACCCACGCGCTGCAGCGGTTCGCCGCGCGCGACTTCACGCCGCAGCCGATCGCGGTCGCGGGGAAGAGCGAGTTCGACGCGATCGCGCTGGCCTACAACGCAGCGTCGGCTCAGGTCGCCGCGGCCTTCGCCGAGCGCGAAGCGGCCGAGACGCAGATGCGGCAGTTCGTCGCCGACGCGGGCCACGAGCTGCGCACGCCGCTCACCATCGTGCTCGGCTACATCGATCTGCTCAAGCGCCGGGCGGACGCCGGCGACGAGCGCTCGCGGCGCATCTTCTCGTCGATCTCGCTCGAAGGCGCGCGGATGCGCACGCTGATCGACAACCTCGTGCTGCTGGCAAAGATGGAAGGCGAGGACGAGCGCCCCACCGAGCCGTTCCCGCTCGAGCCGCTGCTCGAGGACATCGCCGCTTCCCGCACGGTGCTGGTCCCGTCATTGCGCGTCGAGCTCCGCCTCGAGGTCGACGCGACGGTGATCGGCAACCGCGACGAAATCTACGAGGCCATCGCCAACATCGTCGACAACGCGATGAAGTACGCGCCCGGGTCGCCGATTCGCATCGCGGCGCGGGCGGTGCGCGGCGGCGTGGAACTGGCGATCTCCGACGAAGGCCCCGGCATCCACGTGGACGATCGGGCGGGCATCTTCGACCGTTTCTTCCGCGGCGCGACGCGCGGCGAGGTGGAGGGTTCCGGACTCGGTCTCGCGATCGCGAAACGTGCGGTCGAACGCGCCGGCGGGACGCTCGCGCTCGGCGCGACGTCCGAGGCCGGAACGACGTTCGTCATGCGCCTGCGCGTCGATCAAGTACAAAAGCGCGAACCGCAGCCGGCGCGCGCGTAAGCAGTCAATCAACCGTTGCGCGTGGCCGTCCACATCGGCGGGCACAACGCGCCGTATGAGTGATACCGGAATGACCAACGCATCGATGCGCTTCGATTCGTCCGCGACGGAGGGGACCGGCGGGAACGACCGGCACTCGTTGACGACGTACGTGAGCGACATGCTCTCGCTCGAACGCCACATCGAGGAACCCCTCAAGCGACAGCTGGCGATGGAGGACACGAACAAATACCCCGACGCGAAGGCGGTGATCGCGCAGATCGCAAGCCTCACGGAATCGCACGCCCGCGCGCTCGAAGCGTGTCTCAAACAGCTCGGCGGACACGAAGCGAGCGGCGTGAAGTCGGCCTGGAGCGCGCTGCTCGGGATGGGCGCGGCGGCGGTCGACAGCGTGCGCAAGGCCAAGATCTCGAAGGCGCTGCGCGACGATTACACGGCGCTGAGCCTGGCGACGATGGGCTACGCGATGCTGCACGCCACGGCGGTCGGCCTCGGCGACACGACGGTCGCCGATCTGGCCAAACGGCACCTGGCCGACTACGCGCGGTGCGTCATGCAGATCAGCCAGGTGATGCCGCAGCTCGTGCTTGCGGAGCTGCGCGACGATGGCGAGACGGTGCAGCCCGGCGCTGCGGAGATGATCCGACGCGAGACCAACGACATTTGGAAAGCCGAGGCGGCGGTCACGCGCAACTGACCCGCTAACAGCCTCGGCGCTGAAGCGCGATGCGACGAACGACCTGGAGCCGATCCAGGTCGTTTTCGTTTGTCCCCCGAAGCGTACGGTCGGTAGGTTTGCTGAACGGGGTGGGCAGATGATTTTCGGGGTGGATTCTTCAGATCCGGTCAGTTCGTCGTTGATCGCGACGGTGACGAGTGCGATCGGCAAACCGGCATTTTGGGGCCGCTATTTGACCGGCTATTCGTTCAGTACGGCTGAGGCGCACGTGCTGGCGCAGAACGGCATTCGGTTGTTGCCGATCTATCAGGGAACGACGGCGCACCCAAGCATGCTCTCCGGGCCGGTCTCGAACGGGACCGCCGACGCGAACGCCGCACTCGCCGCGGCGAAGTCGCTGGGCGTGCCGTCCGCGAAGGGCATCGCGCTCTACGCCGACATCGAGGGCAGCTATACGGCGAGCGTGAATTGGATTTCGGGCTGGGTCGCCGGGATCCAAGGCGGCGGATACGTGGCGGGGATCTACTGCGGCTCCGACGCGACCGGCATTTCGACCGCGTACGCGGGGATCTCGCACGACGACCGCGCGTCGCTGCTGATCTGGTCGAACAGTCCGTGTTACGACGTCGCCAACCACTGGAGCGCCGCCGGGATGCCGACGTCGATGGGCGCCTCGCCGATGTCTGCCGGCGGCGGCGTGCACACGCCCGACATGTGGCAGTACGCGATCCCGGTCGGCGGCGACACGCAGCCGGTCGACCTCGACGTGTGCACGGAGCGCGCCTTCGCGGCGATGTGGGCGCCACAGGCGAACTAGCAGGTTGCTGCTAAGTCGCCCGCGACGATTCGCCGTTCCTAGCCGGAGGCCAGCGTCACCATCTCTCGCATACGGGGATGGTCGCGCTCCTGGCCCTTCATCCACTCCTCGAGGTCGGGGACGGTTGCGCCGGTGCGGAAGCGCCAATAGTAGGTGTTGAGGTCGCCCATGAAGGCGAGGCGTTTCTTGGCATCTTTGCGGGCGTCGTCGTAGGTGGCGAACGACTCGTGGTAGGCGCGCAGCGAGCCGAACTCGGCTTCGATGTCGATCAGCGCGCGAGCGTTCTTGATCGTCCCTTCAATCTTCGACTTCGAGTGGATGATGCCGTCGGTGTTCATCAAGCGATCGACGTCGGTGTCGCCGTATGCGGCGACCTTCGCGACGGCGAAGTTCTCGAAGGCGGCGACGTAGTCGTCCCAGCGGCTCTCGATGAACGCCCAGGACATGCCGGCCTGCATCACCGCCCGGGTGATGACGGCGAGATGATCGTCGAGCGTCGGGTTCTCGATGACGCGCGGGATGCGGTCCTCGGGAGTGGGGCGCTTGGGGATCCGGACGGGCGGCGCGGCTTTCGCGGGTGAGGATTTCTTGGCGGGCGGCACGGCGAGTTCTCCCGGGTCGGAAGGCGCGATGGGTGCCGCCCTTCGACAAGCTCAGGGTGACACGAGGTTACATGGACTCTCGGAAGGGGGCGGCAGTATCATACCCGATGACTTCCTTCGTGGCGAAGACGTGGGTTTTGGTGGCCGCGATCCTGGGGTCGGCGATGGCGTTCATCGACGGCAGCGCCGTGAACGTCGCGCTGCCGGTGATCCAGCGCGATCTCGCCGCCAACGCGGCGCAGATGCAATGGGTCGTCGAGGGCTACGCGCTCTTTCTTTCGGCGCTGATCCTGCTGGGCGGGTCGCTCGGCGATCTGTATGGGCGCAAGCGGCTCTTCGTCGCGGGGATCGTGATCTTCACGGCGGCGTCGTTGGGGTGCGCGTTCGCTCCGAGCATCCAGGTGCTGATCGCGGCCCGCTGCGTGCAAGGGATCGGCGCGGCGTGCGCGATGCCGGAATCGCTCGCGCTGATCAGCGCGACGTTCACCGGCGGGGAGCGTGGTCGCGCGATCGGGACGTGGTCGGGGTTCGCGTCGATCACGGCGGCGGCCGGGCCGGTGCTCGGCGGCTGGTTGGCCCAGCACGCGTCGTGGCGCTGGGTCTTCCTCATCAACGCGCCGCTCGCGCTGATCGTCCTGATTATCGCTGCCCGCTGCGTTCCGGAGAGCCGTGATGAGAAGATGCCTCAACGGCTCGACATCCCCGGTGCGCTCCTCGCCACGGTCGGACTCGGTCTCTTCACCTACGGACTGATCGGTTCGCAAGGCGGTACGCCCGGCGCGCCGGCGATCGCGTCGCTGCTCGCCGGCGTCGTGCTGCTCGGAGCGTTCATCGTCGTCGAACGTCGTTCGCCGGCGCCGATGATGCCGCTCGACCTCTTCGCGTCACGCACGTTCGCTTCGACGAATCTCTACACGTTTTTGCTGTACGCGGCGCTCGGCGGGAGTTTGTATTTTCTGCCGTATTTGCTCGTCGACGTTCAGCAGTATACGCCGACCGCGGCCGGGGCCTCGCTGCTGCCCTTCGTGCTGCTGCAGTTCGTGCTCTCGCGCTGGTCCGGCGGCCTCGTCGCACGCATCGGCCCCAAGATCCCGCTCGCCGTGGGCGCGCTGCTGTCCGCCGCGGGATACGTTTTGTTCGCTGTGCCCGGGATCGGGGGAAGCTACTGGACCACGTATTTTCCCGCGGCCCTGGTGCTCGGACTTGGCGGTGCGTGCTTCGTCGCGCCGCTCACGACCGCGGTGTTCGATGCGGTCGAGACGGAGAAGAGCGGCGTCGCGTCGGGCGTCAACAACGCGGTCGCCCGCACCGCCGGGCTGGTCGCGGTCGCCGCGTTCGGTATCGTTCTGGCAGGCGTTTTCAACGCGGACTTCGACCGGCGCGTCGCGCACCGTCAGCTGAGCCCGGCGACCGAGCGTATCGTGCACGCGGACCGCGCGCTGCTCTATGCAGGTACCGTGCCGGCCGACGTCCCCGCCGGCGATCGCCCAACGGTTGGTGCAGCCGTGCGAGAATCGTACCTGGCCGGTTTCCGCGCGGTGATGCTCGCGACGGCGAGCGTGTGCGTGCTCGCGGCGATCGTCGCGCTCGGCGCGATTCCGGGGCGGCTGCGGAAGACCGCGGCGAAGCCGGCTTACGGGCGACCGTGACGCCGACAACTTTCCGGTTCGTGCAGAACGGGGACGTTACGTTAGCCATCGAGTCGCTCGGGGAGGGCCCGCGGGCGCTCCTCTTCGTCCACGGCTGGATCAGCGCGCGCCGGATGTGGTACGAGGTCGCCGGCCGGCTCGATCCGCTGCGGTACACCGCGCACCTGCTCGACTTCCGCGGCGCCGGTCTCAGCGACCGGCCGCTGGAAGGCCACGATTTCGAAGGATACGTCTCGGACCTGCGCACCGCGCTGGAAGCGGTCGGCGAATGTGTCGTCGCCGCCCATTCGATGGGCGGGAAGATCGCCCAGTTCGTCGCGGCCGACCGGCCTGCGCAGCTGCGCAAGCTGGTACTGGTCGCGCCGGGAACCGCGCACGCCTACGCGATGAACGAGAAGCACCGAGCCATGGCGGAAGCCGCGTTCGGGTCACGCCTGCGGATCGAGCGGTTCCAGGCGGCGGCGATGCGACGGGCCGTGGACCCTGTGGTCATGGAGCGCCTGGTCAGCGACGCGCTGATCGCGCAGCGCGAAGCGTGGTTTGGCTGGTACGACCGCGGGCGGGCGGTCGATTTCGCCGACCGGTTGGCCGAGATCGCGGTCCCCACGATCGTCGTCGCCGGCGAGCACGACCCGCTCGCGCCGCCGCAGCGGGTCAAACGCTACGTCGCCGACCAGATCGCCGGCGCCCTCTTCGTCAACCTGCGCAATGCCGGGCACAACCTCCCGATCGAGACGCCCGCCGAACTGGCCGGGATCATCGAGCGGGTCGCCTGAAATCGTCGCGCTTACGGGCCGATCCCCTTGCTTGGTTCGCCGCGGAATCGCGGCCCCAGCAGGCAGCCTCCCTCCAGCGCGTTGACGCCCCTGGCGGGAAATGGTATCCTTCGAGGGTTCCGGCCGACCCGCCGTGGTCTGGCCGCTTTCGTGTGCGTTCCGGAGTACTGAGTGCCGACGATTTCCCAGCTGGTCCGTAAGGGCCGCGAAAAACAGCAGAAAAAGGTGAAGACCCCGGCTTTCCGCGTCGTTTCGACCGGGCCGAAACCGGGCCACCCCGACCTGCCCAACCGGACCTTCGAAGTAGCGGGGAACCCGCAGCGTCGCGGCGTCTGCACTCAGGTCAAGACGATCACCCCGAAGAAGCCGAATTCGGCGCTTCGTAAGGTTGCCCGCGTCCGCCTCACCAACGGTGAGGAAGTGACTGCGTACATCCCGGGTATCGGCCACAACCTCCAGGAGCACTCCGTCGTGCTGATCCGCGGCGGCCGCGTCAAGGATCTCCCGGGCGTGCGCTACCACATCATCCGCGGGACGCTCGACACGTCGGGTGCCGCGAACCGCAAGCAAGGGCGCTCCAAGTACGGCGCCAAGCGCAACCAGAAGTCGACATCGAAGAAGTAATGGAACACTACATTCATGCCGTAGCGACAGCAGAGGCATTCCGTCATGCCGTAGCCTCGGCGGAGGCATTCCGTGCCGCGTAAGGGCCCCGTCCCCAAACGACCGATCCTCCCCGATCCGAAATTCGGGTCGAAAGTCCTCGCGCGCTTCATCAACAAGGTGATGCTGCGCGGGAAGAAGTCGGTCGCCGAGCTGATCACGTACGACGCGCTCGAGATGATCGCGACCAAGACGGGCCGCGATCCGATGGACATCTTCACGCAGGCGCTCGGCAACGCGATGCCGCTGGTCGAAGTGCGCCCCCGGCGCGTCGGCGGCGCCACCTATCAGGTCCCGATGGAAGTCCGCCCGGACCGCCGTC
>JAQBPL010000004.1 GCA_028287545.1 Vulcanimicrobiota bacterium
AACTCGACGCCTTCATCGCGACGGCGAAGGCGCGCGGAATTCCCGACGACGCCCTCGTGCCGCTGCTGAGGCAGAACGGCTGGTCCGAGCGCCGCATCTACCGCAGCCTCACGGCGCACTACGGTGAGGCGCTCGGCGTCGCGCCGCCGAGCCGTAGCGGTGCCGCGGACAACGCGCGCGACGGCTTCTATTACCTGCTCAACTTCATCACGCTGGGCTTCTGGACCATTGCGCTCGGCCAGATATTCTACACCCTCATCAGCCGTGCGTTTCCCGACGCCGCCGCCGGCAGGTATGAGGGATATCTGATTACGCAGATCGCGTGGCAGCTCGCGACGGTCATCGTCACCTTCCCGGTGTTCGCACTTATCAACGCCGCGATCAATCGCGAACTCGCGAACCGATCGGATGCCGCCGATTCAGGCGTGCGCCGGTGGCTCACCTATATCGCGCTCGTCATCGCGGCGGTCGTCGTCTTAGGCGACGGAATCTGGTTCTTGGGAGCGTTCCTGCGCGGCGAACTCACGGTTCGCTTCATCCTCGATTCGCTGGTCCTGCTCGTGCTCGGCGGCGGCGTGTTCGCCTACTACCTGACGACGATCCGCGGCGATCGGTTTGCGGCCCGATGAGGGCGGAACGGGTCGGGCTGCTCGCCGCAGCACTCGTCGTGGCGGGAGGCCTGGTGAGTGGATTTGCGCTGATCGGGTCGCCGTCCCATCAGCGAGATCTCGAACTGGATCGGCGCCGCGTCGGTGATCTTGCGGACGCCGCCGCGGCGGTGCAGGCGCGATTCCACCCCGGCGACGATCGTACAATGGTCCCGCTGCCCGCCGCGCTCCCCCGCGATCTCGTCGTTCAATACGGGAACCGCGCCATTGAGACGACGGACCCGCGTGACCATCGGCCGTACGTCTACGTGCGGGAATCGCCGACGCGCTACCGGCTCTGCGCGACGTTCGCGCTCGCGAGCACCGACGAAGGCGGCTACGGTCGCAGCTGGCCGCACGGGGCGGGACTCCACTGCTACCGGTTCGACCTGACAATCGGCACGGAACCGCGGCAGACGTCGTCGTGAGGGTGCCGGTTCGATTCGCTGTGCCCGTTGTGTGGTCATTGCGAGCTTGTCGAGCAACCCTCGACGCCGCTATCTCGGCGATCATGGCCGGGGCTCGCCCCTCGACTCCGCTCGGGGCGAAACGGGGGCGGCTCGACAAGCTCGCCGTGACAGTGCGCGAGCCGTGACAGTGCGCGAGCCGTGACGGTGCGCGAGCCGTGATGGTTATCGATCCGGGTCTTGCAGCAATGCGAGGAAGCGTGCGACGCGTGAGGCGTCGTACGACGCGTCTGCGGCGATCTCACGCTCGGTCCAGGCGCGAAGAGCATTGAGGTCGACGTCATCGCGGGCGCGCGCGACGGCGAGCGCGACCTCGAGTGCGGTGCGATCGCCCCAGGCCCAGAAGTGCAGGAAGCGGTCGCGCACGACGTCGGTCGGCGTGTAGACGTGCAAGATCGCGTCGCCGCGGCGTTCGGTGCGCCACGCGGTGATGTAGTCGCGGCCGATCGAGAGGGGGCCGATCGGAAACGCCAGCGTGAACGGGAGGCGCTCGTGCCGGTAGTGGCCTTCCGACGCGAACGTGTACCCGATCGTCGAGAGGGCGCGATCGACGATATGCGGCGCGGCACCGACCTCCACCACGAAGTCGATGTCGAGCGATTGATACCGGTCCGGAACGTAGTACGCCGCGGCGCTGCCGCCGCAGAGCACGGCCGTCTCGCCGGCCCGGGCCAGCACGGTGCAGGCCGCGAACGCGACGTCGACCAGGCCGGCGTCGTCGCCGAGCGTCACAGCGGTTTCCCGATGCGCCGCGGCCGCTCGCGGAATGCGCCCGCACGGTCGCGCACCTCGGGGTAGGCGGCGACGAGGCGGTCGAGCAGCGCGCGGAGCTCGACCGCTCCGTACCAGCGCCGATTGAGCAGCACGATGCGCGTGCTCCCGACCGGCCGGGAGACGACGACGCCCGCGCGTTCGAGCGCGATGACGACGCGGTGAACGGCGTTCGCGCTCGCCTCGATCTGGCGAGCGAGCTCCCGCACGTGCAAACCGTTCTCCGAGAGCGCCAAGCGAATGAGCACGCGATCGCGGATTGCGGTGCCGAAGAGGGCGGGCCGGAGGTCGTCGCGGCGCATCCCTCCGACTGTCCCAAGAAACGGGACGACTGTCAACAATTCGGGGACAACAGCCGGGAGCAGCCCGACCGGCGAACGGCGAAAGCGGCACGTTGTGAACACGCAGGCCCACCCGAACAGCTTTTCTGCCCGCGACACGTTGCGTGTCGGCGGCCGGGACTACACCTACTTCCGGCTCGCCGCACTGGCCGAGCGCGGAAACGATCTGGCGACGCTGCCGTATTCGCTCAAGATTCTGCTCGAGAACCTCGTGCGGTTCGAGGACGGCCGTTCGGTGACGCGCGAGGATGCCGAGGCGCTCGCCTCGTGGCAGCCCGGCGCACCGTCGTCGAAGGAGATCGCCTACCGGCCGGCCCGCGTGCTGCTGCAAGATTTCACCGGCGTCCCGTGCGTGGTCGACTTGGCGGCGATGCGCGATGCGATCGCCGAATTCGGCGGCGATCCGAAGCGGATCAACCCGCTGCAGCCGGTCGAACTCGTGATCGACCACTCGGTGCAGGTTGACGCGTGGGCCAGCGACGACGCGTTCGAGAAAAACGCGCAGCTCGAGTTCGACCGCAACGGCGAACGCTACGCCTTCCTGAAATGGGGACAGTCGTCGCTCGACGGCTTCCGCGCCGTGCCGCCCGACACCGGGATCGTCCATCAGGTCAACATCGAGTATCTCGCGCGCGTGATCTTCGGCGCCGGCGGCGGCGGTGAAGCGCATCCCGCCGGGA
>JAQBPL010000005.1 GCA_028287545.1 Vulcanimicrobiota bacterium
CACGTCGCCGGCCCCGTCCAACGCACGATGGAGAAGCATCATATCCACTTCGGCCGCCGCCCCCACCCGCATCCCAGCCTCGCGCCGGGTGAAACGAAACCTCCGGTGACGCCGTGAATCCTTCGACTAGCGCGGGACTCGACGTCACCATCGTCGACACGCCGACCGGCTTGGCGGAGGTGTGCGAGCGCATCGCGCGCGCCCCGCGTGTCGGCATCGACACCGAATTCCACACCGAGAAGTCGTACACGCCCCACTTGATGGTCGTGCAGCTGCTCTTCGACGACGGGGTGGCGATCGTCGACCCGTTGGCGCTGCGCGACCTGCGGCCGCTGGTCGACGCGCTAGCCGGCGCGCGCGTCGTCGGGCATGCGCTCTCCTCGGATCTGCGGATCATGGCCGACGCGTTCGAAACGCTGCCGCGCGCCGCGTACGACACGCAGGTCGCCGCGGCGTTCGTCGGCTACGGCCTCTCGATCTCGCTGCTCGATCTGGTGCGCGATCTGTGCGGCGTGACGCTGCGCAAGTCGCAGACGGTGAGCGACTGGAGCACGCGCCCCTTCACGCCCAAGCAAGTCGAGTATTTGGTCGACGACGTGCGGCATCTCTTCGACCTCGAGGACAAGCTCGAAGCGAAGCTGGCCGCGCGCGGCCGCGAGACGTGGGCGGAAGAAGAGATGCCGGCGCTCGTTCAGCTGAAGAGCTATCGCAACGACCCGCGACGGCTGTACCTGCGCATCTCCGGCAACGCCCGCATGAATCGCCGAGAACTCGGCATCCTCAACGAGCTCGCGATCCTGCGCGACCGCTACGCGCGCGAGCGAAACATCCCGCTGAAGTACGTGCTCCCCGACGACGTGATGATCGGCCTCGTCCAGCTGCGTCCGAAGACGGTGGACGAGCTCTCGCAGCTGCGCCGCATCGACAACGGCACGCGGCGTAACCTCGGCGACCGCATCGTCGAGGCGATCGCGCGCGGCGAGCAGATCCCGGAGGCCGACCTCCCGCCGCGCGCGCCGAAGCCGCTCGGCGCGCAGCGCGACGCGCTCGTCTCGACGATGGCAGTGCTCATCAGCGCGCTGGCCGCCGACAACGACCTGCCGACGACCCTGCTGCTGCCGCGGGCCGCGCTCGAACGGATTGCCCGCGAGGCGCCCCAAACCCCCGAAGAACTCGGCGACGTGGTGAACCTCACATCGTGGCGCCGCCACCTCGCCGTCGCCCCCCTCTGGCAGCTCCTCTCCGGCGAACGCGCCCTACGCGTCGAAGGCTACATGGAAGGCGACCCCCGCACGGTCTTCAGCTAAGGGTCGCCCTGTCACGGCGAGCTTGTCGAGCCGCCCCCGTTGTCGCGCCGCGTGCAGCGGCGCGACGCCGTTATCTCGCTAGTCACGTGCGGGACTCGCCGCTCGACTCCGCTCGCGCCGAGACCGGGGGCGGCTCGACAAGCTCGCCGTGACAGAATGAACATTCTCGCCTGAGCGGCACGTCCGTAGAACTACGGACGACGTAGTCCCCTCGCGGCGCGTACGCTCCAGACATGGCCGCAAAGCGCGTCGTCGTGAGAATTCCCCTCTGGTTGGCTGTGCCCGCACTAGGGGCACTACTGCTGGCTGTCGCTGTTGTGGCCGTTGATGGGCCGCGGCGTTGGCAGGCCGCGCAAGAGGCACGTCAGGAGGCGCAAGTGCTCCAGCGCATTCACCGTGGCCAGACCCGTGCCGAGTTCTATTCAATGGCGAGAGCCGTTGGGGTAGCTCCCTCGAATGCAGAATACGTTCGGCTCCGGTCCAGTGGGCCGCCGATTGACAACGGCAAATTTCCCGAGCCGGACGCCGCTCATCCGCATCCGAGCATCCAGATGTTTTTCTCCGGGTACGGATGGTTCTTGTGGCCGGAAGACGAGATCGAGGTTTTTTTCAACAAATCCGATCGCGTTGTGCGGTGGAACGTTACCGTCAGCACAAGCGGTGCCTGACCGCTCATTCCGCGGTACCTAGCGCGTCGACCGCGGCGAAGAAGCGTGCGACGCGCGAGGAATCGTACGATGCGTCGGCCGCGAGCTCGCGTTCGACCCACGCCCGGATCAATTCCAGGTCGACGTCGCTGCGCGCGCGGACGACGGCGAGCGCGACCTCGAGTGCGGTGCGATCGCCCCAGGCCCAGAAGTGCAGGAAGCGGTCGCGCACGACGTCGGTCGGCGTGTAGACGTGCAGGATGGCGTCGCCGCGGCGTTCGGTGCGCCAGGTGGTGATGTAGTCGCGGCCGATCGAGAGCGGGCCGATCGGAAACGCCAGCGTGAACGGCAGGCGTTCGTGGCGGTAGTGGCCTTCCGAGGCGAACGTGTACCCGATCGTCGAGAGCGCGCGATCGACGATGTGCGGCGCGGCGCCGACCTCGACCACGAAGTCGATGTCGAGGGATTGATACCGGTCGGGAACGTAGTATGCCGCGGCGCTGCCGCCGCAGAGCACGGCCGTCTCACCGGCCCGCGCCAGCACGGTGCAGGCCGCGAACGCGACGTCGACGAGGCCGGCGTCGTCGCCGAGCGTCACAGCGGTTTGCCGATACGCCGCGGGCGCTCGCGGAACGTGCCGGCGCGGTCGCGCACCTCGGGATACGCCGCGACGAGGCGGTCGAGCAGCGCGCGGAGCTCGACCGCTCCGTACCAGCGTCGATTCAGCAGCACGATCCGCGTCGTCCCGACGGGGCGGGAAACGACCACGCCCGCGCGTTCGAGCGCGATGACGACGCGGTGCACGGCATTTGCGCTCGCCTCGATCTGGCGGGCGAGCTCGCGCACGTGCAGGCCGTTCTCCGAGAGCGCCAAGCGAATGAGCACACGATCGCGGATCGCGGTGCCGAAAAGGGCGGGCCGGAGGTCGTCGCGGCGCATCCTCCCGACTGTCCCAAGAAACGGGACGACTGTCAACAATTCGGGGACAACGGACGGGAGCAGCCCGACCGGCGAACGGCGAAAGCGGCACGTTGTGAACACGCAGGCCCACCCGAACAGCTTTTCTGCCCGCGACACGCTGCGTGTCGACGGCCGCGAATACATCTACTTCCGTCTCGCCGCGCTGGCCGAGCGCGGACACGACCTGGCGACCCTTCCGTACTCGCTGAAGATTCTGCTCGAGAATCTGGTTCGGTTCGAGGACGGCCGTTCGGTGACGCGCGAGGACGCCGAGGCGCTCGCCTCCTGGCAGCCCGGCGCGCCGTCGTCCAAGGAGATCGCCTACCGGCCGGCCCGCGTGCTGCTGCAAGACTTCACCGGCGTCCCGTGCGTCGTCGATTTGGCGGCGATGCGCGATGCGATCGCCGAATTCGGCGGCGATCCGAAGCGCATCAACCCGCTGCAGCCGGTCGAGCTCGTCATCGACCACTCCGTGCAGGTCGACGCCTGGGCCAGCGACGACGCGTTTGAAAAGAACGCGCAGCTCGAGTTCGAGCGCAACGGCGAACGCTACGCGTTCCTCAAGTGGGGCCAGTCGTCGCTCGACGGCTTCCGCGCCGTGCCGCCCGACACCGGGATCGTCCATCAGGTCAACATCGAGTATCTCGCGCGCGTGATCTTCGGCGCCGGCGGCGGCGGTGAAGCGCATCCCGCCGGGA
>JAQBPL010000036.1 GCA_028287545.1 Vulcanimicrobiota bacterium
AAAGCTCGGACGCCGAACAGGCGGGAGCCCACCCAGCCCCAACACCGGACCGCATGATCAGCGACGCAACCCTTGCGCTCGCTGCAGCCGCGTCTTCCGCCACCACCCTCACGAACGCGTCGACCGCTTCGACCGCGTCCGTCGCTACGGCGACGGGCAGCGACGGCCGCGTCGTCGCGCTCGAACCAGCGCAAGCCATTGCGACCGGCGGCGACACCCCGCTCGGCCGTATTCTCGCGCGCGCTGGGCAACTCGACCCCGGCAACACCGGCCCGATCGCCTCGCCGATCGTGCCGCAATCGGAAGAGGCAGCGACCGCTGCCGCCTCCGCCGCCCTCGCGGCGTCCGCCCAGCGGACGTCCCAACCATCGCTGCGCGCTCCGGCGCCCACCGATAAAACCACGACCACCACGATCAGCCCGTCCGAGTCGGCCACAACGGCCGCGTCGGGCACCGCGGGCACGACGGCGAACGCGCTCGATGCGTTCGTGCAGGCCTTCACCGCGGCGGTCCGCCGCGAAGAGGGCCCGCGTTCCACGGCAACCCCGGACTCCGGCATCCCGTCGATTTCGATCGACCCGAAGCTGTACACCGGACCCGTTGCCACGCCGCAGGGCGGCGCTCCGTTCGCGATCACGAGTGCGACGGACGCCGGCTCGATCGCTCCGCCCACGCCCGCCTCGACGCTGCCTCAACCACAGCACGTCGACGCGAACGCGGTCGTCGATCAAGTCCTGCGCGGCGTCAACATCCGTACGACCGACGGTTCGTCGGAAGTGCGGCTGCGTCTCGTCCCCGAGTCGCTCGGCGACGTGAACGTCAAGCTCGTCGTCACCGGCGGATCGGTCGACGCGTCGATCACCACTCACAACGCCGACGCGCAAAACGTGCTCGCCGGCGCGCAGAACCAGCTTGCGAAATCCCTTGCCGACGCCGGCCTGAAGCTGCAGAGCTTCACGGTCTCGCTGGCCGGCGGCTTCGCGGGCAATCGCGATCAGCAGTCGCCCCCATCGTGGACGAACCGTTCGAACACGCGCCGCATCGGCGGCGTGGAGTCGCTCGGTGCGGACGGCGGTGAGGACACCTCGCTGCTCGCGGTGCCGAGTTTCGGACCGCCGATCTTTACGGCGAACTCGGCATACGCCGGCTTCAACTACCTCGTCTAATCACAAGGAATACCGCATATGTCCAGCACGATCGGCGCATTGATCAATACCCCAACCACCGCTGCGCCGCCGACGACATCCAATACGACGCTGGGGCAGGCCGACTTCCTCCAGCTGCTCACCACGCAGCTGCAGAATCAGAACCCGCTCCAGCCGATGGACACCACGGCATCGATTGCGCAGCTCGCGCAGTTCTCTTCCGTGCAGGCCCTCACGACGCTCCAGTCCTCGTTCTCGTCCTTCGAATCGAACTTCTCCGTGATGCAGTCGGCCGGTCTCATCGGCAAGACGGTCTCGGCGACGTCGACCGACGCGTCGGGCAACTCGTCCAGCGTGACCGGGACCGTCAAGACGATCTCCGTCATCAACGGCGTCCCCGAGTTCACGCTTGCCGACAGCAGCGGAAAACTGATCACCGACAGCAACGGCAACGCTCTGCAGCTCCCGACCTCCGCGATCCTCAGCATCGGCTGATATGGCCGACCCGAAGATCAATGGGGTCAATATCCCCCCTGCGATCACACCCGTTCGCCCGCCCGGCGTACCGGTTCAGATCCCGCCTACCGGCGGGGCCTCGTTCCGCGACGTCTTGCGCACCGCGGCCGGGCCGGCGACCCAGCAGCCGCTCAAGTTCTCCGCGCACGCGCAGGCGCGCCTGGAATCACGCAACATCCGCCTCACCTCCGAGGACCTCGCGAAAATGAACGCGATGGCCGACAAGGCGGCGGCCAAAGGCGCGAAACAGTCGCTCTTCATGATGCGCGATACCGCGATGGTCGTGTCGATCACCAATCGCACCGTCATCACGGCCGTCGACCAAAACTCGATGAAAGAGAACGTCTTCACCAATATTGATAGCGCGGCGATCATAGAATGAAAAGGCGCGCCGTCACCACCACAATCACTTTGAGAGCGGACCACCGCGTGGAGCTCTCGCATGGGGTCGATCGAACGACACCCCGTGACACGATCACACGAAAGGTCACCTAGATGGCTTTCGATTCGTTGTTCGTCGGCGTTTCCGGCCTGGAAGCATACCAGAGCCAGATCGACACGATCTCGAACAACATCGCCAACGTTGGAACGACGGGCTTCAAGAGCCAAGCCGTCAACTTCCAGGATCTGATCTATCAGGCGCAGAGCTTCGCGACCGCGCCGACGCAAACGAGCGGCGGCGTCAACGGGCAGCAGCTCGGCCTCGGCGTCAAGATCGGCTCGGTCGACACGCACTTCGCCCAAGGCGGATTGACGACCACCGGCGTCAACACGAACCTCGCCATGAACGGCGACGGGTTCTTCATCCTGCGCGCGCCCAACGCCAACTCCGCGCCGGTGTACACCCGCAACGGCGACTTCACGCTCAACCAGAACGGCCTGTTGTACGACGGGTCGAGCGGCATGGCGGTCCAGGGCTACATGGCCAACAAGGCCGGCGTCATCACGCAGAGCGGCGTCCCCGGCGACATCACGATCCCGCTGGGGCTGACTTCGCAAGCGGTCGGCACGGGCCTGAACGCCGCGCAGAAGTTCGGTCCGTCCGGCGATCAGGTCTTCGACGTGTCGCTGGGCGGCAATCTCGACCAGACGCAGTGGATCAAAGAAGCGCAGGGCCTGCAGAACGGCACCGCCGGAACCGGCACGCCGTACACGATCTCGACGACGATCTACGACTCGCTCGGCAACGCGCACCTCGCGTCGATCACCTACACGCCGGACGCGACCGGCGCGACCGGCGGCAACGCCAACATCGCCTCGAACTCGGCGCTCGGCGGCGGCGGCAACCTGGTCACGACGGCCACCGGCTCGACCGGCGGCAACACGATCTCGATCACCATCAACGCGGCCGGAACGCTCGCCACGATCAGCGACGGTTCGAACAGCACGACGGCTGCCGCCGGCTCGAGCTTTGTCTTCGACGGGGCGAACATCACGCTCGGCAACTTCACGGCGGCCGATGCCGGCAAGACCGCCATTGTCAACAATGCGGGCGGCACCAACGGTCTGCCGGCGCAGGTCGCGGATGCCAATGGTAACCTCATCGCCCCGGCGGCGCGCTGGAAGGTTTCGATGTCGTTTGCCGACGGCACGACCTTCGACTCGATCAGCAACCCCGGCGCGATCGCCGGCGGCAACGTCGCGGCGCCGACGTATCAGGCCGCGAGCGCCGGCGTGACCGGCTACGCGTACTTCGACCAGAACGGTCAGTACATCAACACTGCCGCGACGATCGGCGCGCAAGGTGCTGCTCCCGGCGGCAGCCTGACCGGCGCGGCCGTGCACGGCACGAGCCAAGCGACGACGATCGCCAACGGCAACCAGCTCAACATCCGTTCGTGGGGAACGGGGACGAGCAACGCCAGCTTCCCGACTGCTCCCGGCCTGGCTCCGGCCACGGGCCCGATCGGCCTGGACTTCCACCTCTCGTCGTCGCTCGCCGGAACCGCGACGGCAAACGTGATCGCGCAGAACGGCTTCCCGACGGGCATCCTCTCGAACCTCACGATCGGGCAGGACGGCACGATCTCCGGTGCGTTCACGAACGGTCAAACGACGACGCTCGGTCGCGTTGCGGTTGCCACGTTCCAGAACGAAAACGGACTCCAGCGGGTCGGCGGATCCGACTTTGCGGCGACCGCGAACTCGGGGCTGGCTCAGGTCGGCACCGCGACGGTCGGCAGCTTCGGTCAGATCATCTCGGGCTCGCTCGAGTCTTCGAACGTCTCGATCGCCGACGAGTTCACCAAAATGATCGCGGCGCAAAACGCGTATCAAGCGAACTCGAAGTCGATCACGGTCGCATCGGAAGACATGCAGACCGTCACGCAGCTCATCCGCTAAACTCCCACGAGGTCAACAAGAAAGCCGGCCTGCCCCTGCCGGGGCAGGCCGGCCTTTTCATAGAAGTTCGCAAGATCGAAGTCGAGCTCGGCGCCGACCTGCAGTACATCCGCCTCACGTCACGAGCGCGTCCTCTGCGCGGGCGAGTTCCAGCCGCAGCTCGATCGCGTCTCGCCGGTACGCGTACATCGCGGCCGCGGTCAACTCGGCCGTCACATTCGCGCCGGACGCGGCGATGCGTCGGCGCCATCCCCGCAGCTCGTCGCGCCGTTCCTCTGCAGTCCAGCCGGCGCGCGGCGACGCAGAAAACTTCAGCACCGTCGGCGTGCTCGCCGTCGCGTACCTCATCCCCGGCGTATCGAACCATTGCTGCCACATGACGTGGTCCGACCAGCTCCCGGGCGGTGGGACTCGCCAGCCGTGCGGTAACCGCAGGTAGCTCTGGCGACGGTGCGTCACGCCGGTCAGACCGATCGCGTTCCGGAGCGGCGCAGCGTGCCACGCGCGGCAGTCGGCGCGGGCGATGTCCGTCGCATATGCGCGGAAGAAACCGTGGGTGTCGACCCACAGCGGAGCGGGCATCGCGAGGTCGACGGTTTCGAGCAACTCCAGCATGAGCCTGAGATGGCCGGGCAGCATGAGGTCGTCATCGCCGTGGTAACAGACGGCATGCGCGGCGGAAGCCGCGATCACGTCGTGGCGAATGAGCTCGGCGCGGCTGGTCGACTTCGGGGCATCGATGAAGCGCACGCGCGGATCGTCCAGCAGCGGTTGCACGGCGCGCCGAACGTCCTCGGTCACGCCGTCACCGACGATCACGACGTCAGTTGCCGTGACCTCTTGCTCCAGCACGCTGGTGACCGCAAGATCGATCGTCGACGCGTGCTCGTGCGTCGGGACGATGACCGTGACGAGCGGGCTCACCAACGAAACGGCACGATCGCGCGCGCTTCGTCCGACTCGTACGGAAGGTCGAGCGCATCCGGCGCCTCGTGCCGATACAACCGCGTCGGCATGTTGATGATGATCGCTTCGTCGGTGCCGATGTTCTTCCAGCCGTGGTACAGACCGGGTGCGACGACGAGCAATCCCGGATTGCGCTCCGAGAGCCGAAACTCGTTGAGGCGGCCGAACGTGTTGGAGGTTCGGCGGCCGTCGTACACGACGATCGAAACCAGACCGTACGCGACGAACAGACGGTCCGTACCCTCCAGATGGATTCCCCAGCCGCGCACGCGCCCTGGGAGCGTCGTCGTCGTGTGCACTTGGACGATCGGCTCGTCGACGATCGGCCAGGCCGTTCGCGCGACCTCGACCACGACGCCGTCGTCGTGGACCACCGGCCGTGCCTCTCGGAAGCGGACGCCGTCGATCGGCTCGAGGTCCAGCACGCCCTGCGCCGTCACGGCCGACCGCTTCGCCATGAGTGCGCCGGAGCCGGCAACGTCGCACAACGGCACAGCGCCGGTTGTGGAAACGGCCCCCTGTTCGCCCATGCTTGCCATGTTACCACTACGAGGCAAAGAAGGTCGAGCACACCCGCGGGTCAGCGTCTGGGGTTCGGTCAGGCGTTGGTGTAGATTCCTACGTCCATGCGCACGCCCAGGCTCTGCAAGAACGATGCCGGGTCGAAGCCTTCTTGCGCGTACGTTTCCTGCACGACGGCTTTGGCCGCGTTTACGGCGTCGGCGCTCTCCCACTCCACGAGCGTCATGAGGTTGACCTCGCCGGCGTTTCCGGTCTGCGTCAGTACCAGATTTTGTCGACATCCTGGTATGGCGTTCAACAGTCGTTGGCTACGGCGCACGCGTTCCATCAACGTGGGCAGCACGTCGGCGGGCACGACGAACTTGTCGATGCGAAACACGGAAGTCGAGGTTGCGACCGATGACTCATTGGACATTTTCGGGATACTCCTGCGCAGTGCGCGGTTGATTTTGCCCGCACTGACGGGCTAGAATCTCTACCATTCTAGAACCTCAAGTTTGGTTAAGGTCAAGGGGCTACTCGATGAACGGTATGCCGGACCAACCCGGAAGCTCTCCAGCCCTCTCCGTGGGGGACGTCGCGCGCCGCAGCGGCGTGCCCGTGTCCACCCTGCATTTCTACGAGGCGAAAGGGCTGATCAGCAGCAGCCGGACGGAGGGCAACCAACGCCGCTATGCTCGCGCTGTGCTCCGGCGCGTCGCGTTCATCCGCGTCGCACAGCGGGTCGGCATCGCGCTCGCCGACATCGAAGCGGCATTGGCCACGCTGCCCGTGACGGCTGCGCCCAGCCGCGCGGACTGGGCGCGACTCTCCGCCGCGTGGCGGGCTGATCTGGACGAACGCATGGCGCAACTCAAGAAGCTGCGCGACACGCTCGACGACTGCATCGGCTGCGGCTGTCTGTCGATCGACCGGTGCCGGCTGCGGAACCCGTTCGACAAGCTGGCCGCGAAGGGGCCCGGCCCCGCGCGCCTATGGGTCGAGCGTCGGCTCGCGGAATAGCGCGGGCCTCGCTCCGGCGCCGCTCCCTGCCGATCACCAAAGGGCATGATCGCTTTGCGACGCCTCAACAACCAGACCATCATGGTCAACCCGGACCTGATCGAGACGCTGGAAGCCACGCCCGACACCGTGGTGACCCTGACCAACGGCAACAAGCTGATCGTCCGGGACACGATGGACGAGATCCGCGACAAGATCGTCGAGTTCAAGCGCCGGATCCACGGACCCGACCCGCAGCCTGCCGGTCGCTGACCTGCCCGCAGGCGACGCCTTACGGGGTCGCCGAAGGGCCTAACCGAGCGTGCGCTCCGCCACAGGCCCTCAAACCCGCCTAGCCGGGCGCCGATAGTCCCCTATAGACACCGCCGTCTCCGCTGTTTGGGAAAGGCCCCGTTTTGGATTTCGCGACTGTACTCGGCCTGCTGCTCGCTGTGGGTTCGTTGGCCCTGGCGGCGTGGATCGGTAAGGTCGACGTCGGGATCATCTTTGCCCGGTACGAGGCGTTTTTGCTCGTGTTCGGCGGGACGGTCGGCGCGACGCTGGTCTCGTTCCCGATGAAGACGTTCGTGCGCGGTCTGGGCCTGGGCGCGAAGATCGCGTTCACGGAACCGGTCTACCACGAACGCGAAGTGATCGCCACGCTGGTCTCGTTCGCCGAGAAGGCGCGCCGCGAGGGTCTGCTCGCGCTCGAGAACGAGGCGGCGGCGCTCGAAGACGACTTCATGCGCAAGGGGATCCAGCTCGTCATCGACGGGCGCGACACCGACATCATCCGCAAGATTCTCGAAACCGAAGTCGCCTACGTCCAGGACCGCAACGCGAAGGCCGAGGCGGTCTTCATGACGATGGGCGGCTACTCGCCGACCCTCGGCATCATCGGCACGGTTCTCGGGCTGATCGCCATGCTCAAGTCGCTGGGCTCGCTCTCGGGCTCGGGCAACGTCACGGGTTCGCTCGGCGTCGCGACCGCGCAGGCGTTCGTCGCGACGTTCTTCGGCATTGCGCTCGCGAACTTGCTGTGGATCCCGCTGGCCTCGAAGATCAAGGAACGCGCCGGCCAGCAGCTGCTGATGCGCGAGATCATGATCGAAGGCATCCTCTCGATCCAGGCCGGCGACAACCCGCGCCTGCTCGAGGAGAAGCTGCACGCCTTCCTCGATCCGAGCGAGCGCGAAACCGACATCGAAGCCGGCGGCGCCGTCGGCGAACCCGGGCTCGCGGGCGCCTAACGCACATGGCGGTCCAGAGCGGCGAGCCGACCCGATCGCGGATCCGCCGCCAGGCAAGCGGAGGGCACGTCGAGACGGCGGGGATGATGCGTTGGTTGTTGACCTACGCCGACATGATCACGCTCTTGCTGGCGCTGTTCATCATTCTCTTCGCGATCTCGACGATCTCGAGCGTCAAGATGCAGCGCCTGGTGAAGGCGATCTCCGGCGGCTTCGACAGCACGAGCGACATCAACAATCCGCCCAACGGCGGAACGACCGGCTCGGAGAAGGGCCGCACCGAAGAAGCCAACATGGCCGAGGTGAAGTCGCAGCTCGATGCGTACATCGCGCAGCAGAGTCTG
>JAQBPL010000055.1 GCA_028287545.1 Vulcanimicrobiota bacterium
CGTCACGACCGCGCTCGACGGCACGGGCAACACCGTGTTCACGAGCGTCGAAGCCGACGTTGCGCAGCTGCGCACGACCAACGTCACCACCACGGCGGCGATCGCCTATCAGACGGTGAACGGCGCCGGCGGCGTGCGGACGCTGAGCACCATCGCGACCGACTCGAACGGCGTGACGCTGGAAACCGACTACGGCTCGAACAACGGTTTGGTCACGGTTCTTCCGGAGACCGGCGGCACGACGTTCAGCAACGACGGCGCGTTGACGTACAAGGAAACGGATCCCGGCATCAATCCCGCCGGCGTAACGACGACGAACGTCGTCAACGCCGACGGAACATACGCCCGGACGACCAATACGATCGACGGCTTCGGGAACCCACAGCAGGACGTCTCCACGCAGACCGCCACGTTGACCGGGCAGTACCTCATTCACGAGCTGGCCGGACCGGGCACGGCCGGCCGCGCGTTCACCTTCACGGCGCCGGCGGGCAGCACTCCGCCCACGATCGGGTATTACAATCTCACCGCTGCCGGCGCCCTCGGGTCGCAGCGCGCGCAGACCCAGCCGGGCTTCAACTGGCTGGCCGGCGTGACGAGCCTCGTCAGCGAGACCGACACGATCACCGCGAACCAGGCGCTCGATCCATCCTGCGCTCCGGCAGCCGCGTACAATAAGAACTCCACGCTCGTGAAGCAGGTCTTCACCACGATCGACGTCGTGTTCGGCACGTACGAGACGCGCACGACCTCGTCGTACGATCAGCAGGGACCGGGAACGGTCTGCACGGTCGTCTCCGACACGATCCAGAACTTCTACGACTACAGTCAGCAGCTAGGCAACATCCGCCTCTTCCCGGCGCAGACGTCGCCCACTCCGGTCGCGGTCGTGCAGATCAACGAATCGCTCTCGCTGCAATCGGTCACCACGCCGAGCAGCACCGCGCGCAGTGCGCAGTCCGTCGGCGGCGGCTTCATCCTTCCGCATTCGCTCGTCGTCAGCCGCGTCGAGCACGCCGTGCATCAGAACGCGATGAAACGTCTGCTCTCGCTCCGCAAAGCCGGAGGGAACTAACATGAAGGCCACCATGAAAACCGCGCGGCGCTTCGCTGCCGCGACGCTGATCGCCGGGCTCGCCGCGTGCTCGGGCGGCGGCGGCAGCCATCCCGCCCCTGCCGTTCCGGCAAGCCCCGCCGGCCCCAACAACACGACGACGAGCTCGGCGCTCGTGTCGACGCTCGTGCCGAACGCAAATCTCGCGAGCACGACCAAAGGTGCGCCGGTGAGCGACGTATCGCTCGCGATGCACGTGATCGTCAACATGAAAGACGCCGCGGGCCTCGCCGATTACGCGCGCGGCGCGAACGACCCCAGCGATGCGCGCTATCGTCAATGGCTCACCGCCACGCAGATCGGTGACCGGTTCGGCGCGACGCCGGGCGACTACAAGACCGTCGCGAACTATTTCTCGACGTACGGTCTGCGGGTCGGCGGATACAAGGCTCGCTTGTCGCTGATCGTCTCCGGGACCCAGGCGAACTTCGAGCGCGCGCTCGGCACGACGTTCGTGACGTACACCACGAGCAACGGCCACACGCTCTACGGCCCGTCGGGCTCGATCCACCTCTCGCAGGCGCTTCCCGTGTCGTCGATCGACAACGCGGTGGCGGATCCGCAGCGCTTCAGCCAGCAGATGGTCCGCGCCGGCGGCGGCCAAAACAATGGCGGCGTCACCGGCAACACCCCGCAGCAGATTGCGGCCGCGTTCGATTTCAACGGTGCCTACAATGACGGCTACACCGGCACTGGGATAAACCTGGGGATCATCGGCACCGGCCCGATCTTGGCGCACGACCTCACGAAGTTCAAGCAGATCTACGGCTGGGGCGGATCCGCGACGGTGACCCAGATCAACGCGCAAACGCACGCCGCCTCAGACACCGGCAACACCTCGCCGACGGCGACACCGCCCCCGACGACGGGGCCGTGCAACGGCCCGCTGCCGGGCTGCAATCCCGAAGACTTCGAAGCGCAGATCGACACGGAGCAAGCATCGCTCGCCAAGGATGCAAACATCCTGTTCTACCTCGCGTACGTACCGAAAGACTGTGGAACGCCGGGCTCGGCGACGTGCACGCCCAACCCGACAACGGGTTTGGGCGAGCCGTACATCGGCTTGTCGGAAGACGACACGTCGCTCCAACAGGCGATCGACGACAACGACAACTATCCCAGCGCAGCCGGGAACAGCGGCCCGGACATCCTCTCGCTCAGCTACGGCGGCAGCGAACGCGGCTACGGCAGGTTCGTCGCCACCAATTCGCTCGGACAATGGGATCCGACGGCGCTGAAGCCGGCCGAGTTCGCGGCGCTCACCGCGCAAGGCGTCGCGGTGTTCGTCTCCAGCGGCGACGCGGGAGCGCAAGAATGCGCGCGACCGCGTGTCGCCGGGTTCATCGACAGCCTCTGCGTGTCGTACCCCTCAGGCGACCCCAACGTGATGTCGGTCGGCGGCGTGACCACTCCGATCAACAACGCGGGTCAGCTCATGGGACCGATCACTGCCTGGGGCCAGCAGACCGGCGGAGGCACGGGTGGTGCCAGCGGCGGCGGCGTCTCGCTGTTCATCCCACGTCCCAACTGGCAGACGGGCGCGGGGCTCGTCGCGGGAGCGACGCGGCTTCAGCCGGACGCATCGCTGCTCGGCGATCCGATCACCGGCGCGGCGACGATCGTCAACTCCGACTTCGGGCTGCAGGTACTCCGCTTCGGCGGGACCAGCGTCGCGGCACCGGAGATGGCGGCCATGTGGGCGCTCGTCCTCGACGCGTGCAACAAGTCGACGGCCTGCAAAGGGAAGGGCGCCGGACCGCGACCGTTCCGTCTCGGCAACGCCGCGCCGTACTTCTACCGCATCTACAACAACGCGACGCAGTACCCGCAGACGATGTACGACGTGACGTTCGGCAACAACGGCGTCACCGGCTGCGCGCAACAGGCTCCCGGCTGCACCGCACCGGCCACGCCGGACCCGGGCTACCTCTCGGGAGTGGGTTACGATCTCGTTACGGGCGTCGGCGTGCCGTTCGGCCGTCACCTGATCACGGCGGTCGTCGGCGTCTAGCCGAAAACCTCCGCGACAACGAGAGCGCCGGGCATGCGTGCCCGGCGCTTTTCGATTCTCGTCAGTGCTGCGTCCGTCGTGCCAGCAGCGTTTCCGCGTCCAACGAGCAGCCGCGCAGTTCGGCGCCTTGCTCGCGGCCGAGGAGGATGAGGCCGCCGTCGACGATTGCGCCGAGGTCTTCGGTTTCGATGGCGATGACGGAGCCGCGGTTGGCGAGGTCGACGTGGCGGATCGCGCCGACGATTCCACTTGGCAGCGGACGGCCCTCGCCGTCGACGACGATGGGACGCAGCCACGGCGGTGCGATTTTCATCCGCGGCTCGATCTGTGCGCGCGACGCCGGCGCATCGTAATACTGCGAGGTGAGTTCGGTCATCCCGTACTCGGCGACGATTGCGTCGATCGGTACGCCGAGCCGAATCGACGTTTCGCGGTAGAGTGCGGCGCGCTCGACGATGCGGCTGCGGCCTTTGAAACCGCCGGTCTCCATTATCCGTGACCCGCGAGGCAACGCGAGCGTCTTCCCGCGTTCGGCGAGGGCGTCGAGGAGTGCCACGAGTGCGAATGCCGTCGTAGCGAGGCACACCGGGGCGGCGTCGTCGATCGCCCGCTGCGCGTCGCGGAGGAAGCCGTCGACGTCGAGGTCGTCGCCATGGAGGTACCAGCCGGCCTGGTCTTCGCCGCGTTCGCGTGCCACGACGGCCATCATGTAGCCGAGCGAACTGTTCGGCCGTTCGCGCGGATCGGGGACGAGCAGCGCGTACCGCGCCCGTGCCCCGTCGCCGAGCATCATCCGGTCGAACGACGCGAGCAGAGCGGCATCGTACAGCGCCGTCGTCGGGAACTCGTGTCGTCCGCCGCGCCCGAGGGTCGTCCCGCTCGTCTCGAACCAGAGCACCGACTCCTCGGCCGGGAACGTCGCGAGTCGCGCTTCCTTGAACGCCGCGGACGGCACCGCCGGCATATCCTCGATGTGCTCTGGCAAGCGCTGCGCATCGAACCCGAGCGAGCGTGCATACGCGGCGTACGGCGCATTGTGCGTCACCTGGTAGGCGAACAGGTCGCGGGCCAGCGCCAGGAATGCGGCGTCATCGAGGGCGTAGGCGTCGATCGCCGCGAGGATGCGCGCGTCGAGCGCCGCGGCGGTGGCGCTCACGGGCTCAGCGGACGCGGCGTCTGGCGGTCAACACCCCGGTGTTCATCCCGCTCAGCGACAAGCCGCCGTCGAAACGCGCGGATTCCACTTTGATGCAGCGGTCGACGACGACGGCGAGCCCCGCTTCGTCCGCTAGGCGAATCGCTTCGTCGTTGATGACGCCGTACTGAAACCAGATCGCCTTCGCGCCGGCGGCGATCGCTTCGCGCGCGACCTGCGGTGCGTCGTCGGCTTTGCGGAAGACGTCGACGATGTCGGGCGGGCCGTTCTCTGCCGCGTATGCGGCGAGCGACGGGTACGATTTCACGCCGTCGATCTCCGTGGTCGCCGGGTTGATCGGGGTGACCTCGAACTTGCCGCGCGTGCGCAGGTAGGAGAAGACGAAGTACGACGGCCGCGTCGGGTTCGGCGACGCGCCGACCATCGCGACCGTGCGCGAGCGGTCCATCAACTCGCGGCGTTCCGCCGCCGTTTCGAGGATCACGCGCGCACCGCGGCGACTTTGGCCGCGGCCGCCAGGCCGCGCTCGAGGTCCCAAAGCAGATCGTCGGCGTCTTCGAGACCGACCGACAACCGCACCGTGTCCGCGCCGATCCCCGCCGCCACGAGCTCCTGGTCGGAGAGCTGCTGGTGCGTCGTAGACGCCGGGTGGATCACCAGGCTCTTCGCGTCGCCGACGTTCGCGAGGTGACTCCACAACTGGAGCGCTTCGATGAAGGCCCGTCCGGCATCGCGTCCGCCGCGCAGGCCGAACGTGAACACGGCTCCCGCACCGAGCGGGAGATAGCGCGCCGCGCGCTCGCGTTCTTCGCTGTCGGGCAAACCGGCGTACGAAACCCAGGCGACCTCGTCGCGGCCGTGCAGAAACTCCGCGACCTTTTGCGCGTTCGCGACATGCGCCGGCATGCGCAGCGCGAGCGTTTCCAGCCCTTGCACGAGCAGCCACGCGTTCATCGGCGAAATCGACGCGCCGACGTCGCGAAGCACTTCCGCCCGGGCACGCATCAGATACGCGTACTCGCCAAACGTCTCGGCGAAGTTCATCCCGTGATAGCCGGGACTCGGCGTCGAGAGCAGCGGATGGCGTCCGGCACCCCATGGGAACCGGCCCGATTCCACGATCGCGCCGCCGAGCACGGTGCCGTGACCGCCGATGAACTTCGTCGCGGAATGGATCACGACGTCGGCGCCGTGTTCGATCGGACGGCACAGGTACGGGGTGGCGAAGGTGTTGTCGACGATCAGCGGGACGCCCGCGGCGTGCGCGATCTCCGCGATCGCCGCGATGTCGGCGACGCCGCCGTTCGGGTTGCCGATCGTCTCGGTGAAAACGGCGCGCGTTTTCGGCCGGATCGCGGCGCGAATCGCATCGACGTCGCCTCCCGGCACGAACGTCGCCTCGATCCCCATCCGGCGCAAGGTCACCGAGAACTGGGTGATCGTGCCGCCGTACAGGTTCGCCGACGCGACGAGATGATCGCCCGCCTCAGCGACGGTGAGGATGGCGATCAGCTGGGCGGAAAGACCGCTCGCCGTCGCCAGACCGCCGATGCCGCCTTCGAGGCTGGCGAGCTTTTCTTCGAACGCTGCGACGGTTGGATTCCCGATGCGCGTGTAGATGTTGCCGTACGTGCGCAGCGCGAAGAGCTCCGCGGCGTGTTCGGTCGAGTCGAAGACGAACGCGGTGGAGAGGTGAAGCGGGAGCGCTCGCGCCCCCGTCTCCGGGTCCGGCGGCGTGCCGGCGTGCAGCGCGCGCGTGCGGAACCCGAATGGACGGTCACTCACGACTAGCTGAGCTTTTCTTTCTTGCGATGGGCGGCGGTGAACGGCGTCCCCTTGTCCTTCGGATCCGCGGTCGTCAAGAGGCCGACCATGTCGCCGAAGTTCTCCGCGTAGCCCTTCATCGTCCAGGTGGTCTTGCCGTCGGTCCCCGTCAGGGTGAACAGCCGGCCGTCGAACGTGCCGGTGATCGG
>JAQBPL010000059.1 GCA_028287545.1 Vulcanimicrobiota bacterium
GCTTCGAAGAGCGCTCGAAGCTCGGAGCGGAGCTCGTGATGCTCGACCTGCTGCTGCCGCTCGACGAAGGCGGCGTGAAAGCGCTGATCGCCGCCGCGCGCGAAGCGCTGCTCAACGTCGAGAAGCATGCGCAAGCGACGCGCGTGATGGTGACCGTCGCGACGATGAACGACGGCGTCGCGCTCACCGTCACCGACGACGGCGTCGGCCTCGGCACCGCGCAGCCCGACCATCGTGGGTTCGGCCTGGAGGCGATCCGCGACGTCCTCGACCAGATCGGCGGCCGGCTGCAGCTGACGGAAGATGGCGACGAAGGCCTCAGCTTCCGCGCTTGGGTTCCGTACCGCTCGTGACCGTGCGCGTGCTCGTCGTCGACGATCATCCGGTTGTCCGCGACGGCGTCGAGATGCTGGCGCGCACGAACCCCAACATTCAGATTGCCGGCTACGCCGCAAGCGGGCACGATGCGCTGCGTATCGCGCCGGAAGTGCGGCCGGACGTTATTCTGCTCGACTTGCGGCTCCCCGACATGCTCGCGCCCGAACTCATTCGCGAGCTGCGCGTCGCGGTGCCGGCCGCGAAAGTCGTGCTGTTCACCGCGTATCCCGATCACCCGGCGGTCGGCGCCGCGCTCGAGGCCGGCGCGTACGGCGTGTTCCCCAAAGACGCGAGCCGCATGGACCTCGTCGCGGGGATCATGCGCGCGATGCGGCCCGAAGGGAGCGAGCCCGCGCCGAGCGGATCGTCGCTGCGCCGCGACACCCACTCGCCGATCGCGCGGCGCGAGTACGACGTCCTGCGCCGCTTGGCGACCGGCGAAACGAACTCCGAGATCGCGACCGCGATGCAGCTCAGTCCCAACACCGTCAAAGCCTACTTGCGCAACCTCATGCAAAAACTCCGCGCCCGCAACCGCGTCGAAGCCATCTCCCGCGCGAGGGAAATGGGACTGCTCTAACCGCGTCACGCGTAACGAGGGCCCTTCGACAAGCTCAGGGTGACAGGGGACAAGCTCAGGGTGACACGGCGGCCGGCAGAAAGAACACCGCACGCAGCGAGGCGCTGTTCTGCGGGACCATCGTGAGCGTCGAGAAGCGGCGGCGTTCGCCGTCGTTGCCGACGACCTCGATGTGGCCTTCCGAGCGGACCTGCACGTCGCGATCCTGCTGCCAGAGCGCGGCGAAGTCGTCGCTGTGCGCGCGCAGCTGCTCGACCACTTCGGCGAAGTCGCTCGCGCCGGGGTAGCGCGCGAAATCGAGCCGGAATTGGGAAACGATGCGCTGTGCCATCTCGCGCCAGCCGGGATACAGCGTGCGCGCATGCTCCGCTGAAAACACCCACCAGAGCGCGTTGACCGCACCCCACGGCGCGACCGGCAGCGGACCGAAGAGATCCATCATCAGCGCGTTCCACATGACGATGTCCCAGCGCCGGGTCATCACGTACGCCGGCCCGAGCGCGTGACGTTCGATCAGCGAGCGCAGGGCGGCGCCGACGTCCTGGACCTTGGGCTGCGCGGGCTCGTCCTTCGAGCGGACGGTGAGCAAGTACGCGCGGCCGGACTCGTCGAGCCGCAGCGCGTTGGCGACCGAGTTCAGCGCCAGCGCCGAGACCGGAAAGTCGCGGCCCTGCTCGAGCCACGTGTAGAGCGTGACGCTGACGTAGGCCAGCGCGGCGACCTCGGCCCGGCTCAGCCCCTCGCCGCGCCGCTTCGCGCCGCTCGGCAAGCCGACGCCCTCCGGCCGCAGCGTGCGCCGGCGGGCCCGCACGAACTCACCGACCAGGCGCCGATGCTCCTCAGCCACGTCCATCGAGGGTAGTAACTTTGTCACCAGGGCCGGACCGCACTTCCGAGAGGCGAGGCGGGGCGCACGGCCGCAACCTTCGGTCCTGCATGAATTTCGACCTGACCGACGACCAGCGCGCGATCCGCGACCTCTGCCGCGACTTCGCCCAGAACGAGGTTGCTCCTCAAGCCGAGCACAACGACGCGCACGAGCAGTTCCCGTACGGTCTGGTGAAAAAGATGGCCGAACTCGGCCTGATGGGCCTGCCGTTCCCCGAAGAGTACGGCGGCGCCGGCGCCGACACGATCAGCTACGCGCTCGCGGTCATGGAGATCAGCCGCGCCGACGCCTCGACCGGGATCACGCTGGCCGCGCACGTCTCGCTCGGCGCGTCGCCGATCTATCGGTTCGGCACCGAAAAACAGAAGCAGGAGTACCTCGTCCCGCTGGTGCGCGGTGAGCGGCTGTGGGGTTTCGGCCTGACCGAACCGGGTGCCGGCAGCGATGCGGGCGCGACCTCTACGCGCGCCGAGCTGCGCGACGGAACGTGGACGATCAACGGCGCGAAGGCGTTCATCACGAACAGCGGCACCGACATCACCGGCGGCACGACGATCACCGCGGTGACGGGCAAAGACGCGAGCGGGCGCAGCGAGATCTCCAACCTCATCGTCCCCCAGGACACGCCCGGTTTCACGCGCTCGAAGAAGTATAAGAAGATGGGCTGGCGCGCGTCGGATACGCGCGAGCTGTCGTTCGTCGACGCGCGCGTGCCGGAGGAGAACTTGCTCGGCGAGCGCGGCAAAGGGCTCCAGCAGTTTCTGAAGATCCTCGACGGCGGACGCATCTCGGTCGCCGCGCTGTCGGTGGGTCTCGCGATGGGTGCCTACGACGAAGCGCTCAAGTACGCAAAGGAACGCCAGCAGTTCGGCAAGTCGATCTCGAAATTCCAAGCGATCCAGTTCAAGCTCGCCGACATGCTGACCGAAATCGAGCACGCCAAGCTGATGGTGCTCAAAGCGGCGTGGGAAAAGGATCGCGGCCTGCCCTTCGAGATGACGGCGTCGCTGGCGAAGCTGTTCTCGGGCGAGATGTCGCGCCGCGTCGTCAACGAAGCGCTGCAGGTCCACGGCGGCTACGGCTTCATGGACGAGTACCCGATCTCGCGCATGTACCGCGATCAGAAGATCAACGAAATCGGCGAAGGCACCAACGAAATCCAACGCCTCGTGATCGCGCGCCTGATCGGGCTCTAGTCACCGCTGAAGCCAGTTCGTCTTCGCGTAGGTTGCGCGGCCGTCGACGACGTGGAGGGTGTAGGCGTGGCGTGAGGACGACGAGCGGTTCGGCGCGCTGTAGTGCGGGAGCAGTCCGTGGAACACGACGAGCGTTCCGGCGTCGACCTCGAGCGGTTCGGCGCTCGCCTCGGACGGCCACGGCGTCGCATCGAGCGATTCCATGCGCGGCTTTCCGTCTTCCACCACGAAGCGCTCGCGCAACGGCGTGCGATGGCCGCCGCGCTGCGTCCACAAGCAGCCGTTGGTGCGGTCCGCGCGCTCGAGCGCGAACCAGAACGTCAGCACCGTGATCGGGTCGGTGACGAAATACGTCGCGTCTTGATGCCAGCGGACTTCCCCGCCGATGTGCGGCTGCTTGAAGATGTACATCGACTGGTACACGCGCGGGTCGTCGTTCCCGAGCTCGACCGCGAGGTCGCGCAGTCGCGGATCATGCGAGAAGCGCGCGAAGATGGGATCGAGCTCGTGCAGCGCGTGCCCGATCTTGTTGATCGAAAGCTGCTTCGGCCCACGCAGCACGCCGCCCGCATCGAACGCCTCTTCTTCGAAGAAGCAGCGGACCGCAGTCCCGGAGGTGAGGAAGTACTCCTCCGCCTTCGTCTTGGCGTCGTCGCGCGTCGAGAACACGGCGCCCGCCGTGCGCGGGTCGAACTCCGCGACGATCTCTCCGGCGCGGGCGCGCAGTCCGGCGATCTCCGCCGCGGAGATGAAGTCGGGGATGACCAGATAGCCGGTCGCCTCGAAGGCGGCCGCGCGGGACTCGACCTGCATGCCAGGCCGGGTTTCGTCAGGCCGCGGAGCGCAGCCCTTGGACCGAGACGAAGGTGAAGCGCCCCTCGCGCACGCCGGTGAAGAACGCCGACATGTCGTCGGCCATTCGCGAGCCGCCCTCGGCCGTCAGCGTGTATCCGCCGGCGGCGGTGCGCTCGTAGATCGCGACCGCCGGTCTTCCGGATACGGCATCGATGCTGGGACGATCGACGAACGTGGCCTCGATCGTACCGTCCGGCGAGGCCGTAATCAGCACCGACTGCCCGTCATAGCGCCAGCAGGCCGTGCCGCGGTCGCGCCATAGCGTCAGATCGTCGCCGAACCGCTCGGTCAGCAAGGCCATTGCGCCGGCCAGCGACCAAGTGGACCCCAAAGCTCCCATGAGCGATAGGCTACCGCTCACGGCCGGGCACAGCACGGGCCAAGAGGCCATCAGCCCCCCGGCCCGATTGGTGATGAGTCTAGCCGCCGCCTAAGAGAGGCGGGCGGCGATCGTTGCGCCGATGGTCTCCGGCAACGCGTCGTGGTAGCCGAGCGAGAGGCGCTCGCCGCCGTCGAAGTCGACGTTCACGGTCGATTCGTTGTCCTGCAGCGACGCGGCCGCGGTGCCGCGCTTGCCGACCCAAATCGCCGAGTCCGACGAAAGTTCGGTCGTGCGGACGCTATCGCCGAGGCGGCCGTGAACCTGCGCGTTCACCGAGTCGATCCATTGATCGAATGTCATACAGAAGACCTATACCCTTATCCGTTTGTCCAAGTACACCACGAGCATACCGTTTGCCGCTGTCCATTTGCAATGGGTCTCCTGGAGAAATAATCCGGCCTGAACCTTCGCCGCCCCGGCCCGGGTTCGGTTTGGCGTGATGAATTTGGATCTGCACGGGCGCTTGGCGCTGGTCACGGGCTCGACGGCCGGAATCGGGCGCGCGATCGCCGACGGGCTGGCCGCCGCCGGGGCGGCGGTCATCGTCAACGGTCGCTCGCAGGCCAGGGTCGACCAGGCCGTCGCCGCCGTCCGAGCCGCAGTCCCCGGCGCCACGGTCCACGGCGTCGCCGCCGACCTCGGGACGGCCGAGGGCGCCGCCGCCGTCGTCGCGGCCCATCCTGCGGTCGACATACTGGTCAACAACGTGGGGATCTTCGAGCCGGTGCCGTTCGAGGCGATCGCCGACCAAGCGTGGACCGCATTCTTCGAAACCAACGTGATGAGCGGCGTGCGGCTCAGCCGCGCCTACCTCGCCGGCATGCGCGAGCGCAACTGGGGCCGCGTCGTCTTCGTCTCGAGCGAGTCGGGCCTGCACATTCCGGCCGAGATGATCCATTACGGGGTCACCAAGACCGCGCAGATCGCGCTCGCGCGCGGTCTCGCGGAAACGCTCGCCGGGACCGGCGTCACCGTGAACAGCGTCTTGCCCGGGCCGACGTCGTCCGAAGGCGTCGCCACGTTCGTACGCCAGATGGCCGAGCAGCAGCAGGTCGACGAGGCGGAGATGGAACGCCGGTTCTTCCAAACCGCGCGCCCCACGTCGCTGCTGCGCCGCTTCATCACGCCCGAAGAGGTCGCGAACATGGTCGTCTACGTGTGCTCGCCGGCCGCGTCGGCGACGACCGGCGCGGCCCTGCGCGTCGACGGCGGCGTGGTGCGCGCGATCCCGT
>JAQBPL010000066.1 GCA_028287545.1 Vulcanimicrobiota bacterium
CGATCAGCACGGCGGCGACGGCGGCCAGCGCCGCGGGCCGCACCGGCAGACGGCGCGCGAACGCGAGCAGCGCGCCGCCGGCGAGAATGAGCACCGTCGTATTGTCGAAGGCGAGCGCGACGCCGCCGAGCACGATCGCGGCGACGGCGCTGCGCCCCTCGCCGCGCAGCGCCCACCGCACGGCGAAGACGACCGCGAGGAACGCGACCGCGAAGCCGACCGGATGGGCGTCGGCATACGTCGCGCGATACCAGACCGTGTGCGCGAACGCGAACATCCAACCGGCGAGGATCGCGATCGTCGTGCCGACTTCGAGCAGCAGCGCGAGGCCGCACAGCGTCGCCGCGCCCGCGGCGACCGCGATCGCTGAGAGCGCGTTGACGCGCGCAGCGACCGAGGCGACCGGGAGCGCGTGCGTCCAGAGCCAGCCCGCGACGACATAGAGCGGGTATCCCGTCGGGTACGGGATTCCGCCGATCCACGCAACGGTCTGGAGATCGCCGGTGTCCCAGAAACCGACCGAAGTCCGCACCGTTGCGAGCAGCACGATGAGCGGGACGGCGAACGCGATCGCGACAGCGACCGATCCACCCTTGCGAAGGAACAAGCGCGTGCAACTACGCCCGAACACCCAGACCGGCCTCTCTGTGAGGCCGCGGGTCGTCGTCGCGGAGCCGTTCGCCGAGCATGGCCTGCAGGTGCTTCGTGACGCCGGGATCGAGGTCGACTCACAGGTCGGCCGCTCGCGCAGCGACCTGGTCGCAGCGCTCGCCGAGGCCGACGGCCTGATCGTGCGCTCGGAGACCCGCGTCGACCGCGAGCTGCTCGCGGCAGGTCCGCGCCTCACCGTCGTCGCGCGCGCCGGCGTCGGGGTCGACGCGATCGACGTGGGCGCCGCCACCGACGCCGGGATCCTGGTCCTGAACACGCCCGGCGCGAACACGATCGCGGCGACCGAGCAGACGTTCGCGCTGATGCTCTCGCTCGCGCGGCGCACGCCGGCCGCGGTGCAGCAGCTGCGCGAAGGGATTTGGGAGCGCAAGTTTCTGATCGGCACCGAACTGCACGGCAAGACGCTAGGAATCGTCGGCCTGGGCCGCATCGGCGGCAACGTGGCGACCCGCGCGAAAGCGTTCGGCATGACGATCCTCACCCACGATCCGTACATCACCGCGGCGCGCGCCGACGCGTTCGATGCGACGCTGGTCGACCTCGAGACGCTGCTGCGCCAGAGCGATTTCGTGACGCTGCACGTTCCGCTGACCGAACAGACGAAAGGGTTGATCGACGCCCGCCGCCTCGCGCTGCTGCAGCCGCACGCGTATCTCATCAACTGCGCGCGCGGCGGCGTGATCGCAGAACGCGACCTGCTCGCCGCCCTCGACGCAGGGCAGCTCGCCGGCGCCGCGATCGACGTCGTCGCGCAGGAACCGCCGCCGCCCGACGGCAGCGGCGCGGCGCTGCACCGCCATCCCAAAGTGTTCGCGACGCCGCACCTCGGCGGCTCGACCCACGAAGCGCTGGCGCGCATCGCGACCGAGCTCGCGCAGGACGTCGCGCGCGTGCTGCTCGGCGCACCGGCGAACGCTGCGGTCAACGCTCCGGTGCCGGACGGACCGGAAGCCGATCGCGTTTTCCCGTTCCTCGACGTCGCGTACCGGCTGGGCCGATTCTATCCGCAGTACGCGCGCGCGGAGCGGCTGCCGCGCTTCTCACTGGTGCTCGGCGGCGGTCTCGCCGAAGTGCCGCCCGCGTCGCTGGTGCGCGCGTTCTTGAGCGGGCTGCTGCAGGCGACCACCGACCGGCGCGTCTCGGTCGTCAACGCCGAAGCGATCGCGCAGGAGCTCGGCATCATCGTCGACACGCGCAGCGACGCGAGCACCGCGCCGTACGCCTCGTGGCTGCGCCTAACCGCCAACGGCACGTCGATCACCGGCGCGTCGATCGGCGGCTCGCCGCGCATCGTCGGGCTCGACGGCTACGAGATCGACGCCACGCCGATCGGCGCGATGCTGATTACGCAACACCGCGACGTCCCGGGCGTCATCGGCCGCGTCGGCACGATCCTCGGCGACGCGCAGGTCAACATCTCGACGATGCAGGTCTCGCGCAACACCGTCGGCGGCGACGCGATCATGGTGCTCTCTACCGACCGGCCCGCCGAAGAAGCGACGCTCGACGCGCTGCGCGCCGTCCCCGGCATCGGTTCGGTGCGCTCGCTCTCCGTGTAACGCGGCGGAGGGCAGAGGGGCGGCCGCTCGGTCCGCCTAACCGCGAGGCCAGGGTTCGTCCCGTCCCTCGGGTTGTAAAAGGGTGTATTTTCGATGCGTTCGATCCATCGCGCAATGACGGTTGCAGTAAGTGCCGTCGTCCTTCTTTCTGCAGCGGCGATAGGGTCGTCGTCGAAACCGTCCGCGGCACAACCCGCGGCCCCGCCGCCCGGGTTCTTTGCGCCCTGCATCCCGGCGAAGGGCGACGGCGTCATCAAGGATCCGCCGCTGTGGGTCCCGACCGCCGAAAACCACCACACGATCACGCTCCACGCGCGGCAGAACGGGGACAACGCGTTCTGCTACGTCGCCGACGGACTGCCGGCGTTGCCGTATTCCGAAGCGCCGACGATTCAAGTGCACCAAGGCGAGACATTCACCCTCATCCTCAAGAACGAACTCAAGGTTGCCGCCGGCGCGACGGCGATGGCCGGGATGACGCCGCATCCGGCGCCGACCGCGACCGACGGCTGCGATCAGATGGGGACGATGTCGATCCCGCCCGACAACAGTTCGGGCGTGCTGGGCGTCGCCTCGCCGGATCCGCGCCTCAAAGCCGACATGGAGAAGACCGTCGGAGACACCAACCTCCACACGCACGGATGGGACGTCTCGCCGGCCGTCGACAACGTCTTCAAGTCGACGACCAACTCGAAGTCGTCGGCCGGACCACGCAGCTGCGTCTACGTGTTCGTCGTGCCATCCTCGCAGACGGCGGGAACGTACTGGTATCACGCGCACATGCACGGCGTCTCGAACAAACAGGTCGGCGGTGGCCTAGCCGGCGCGCTGATCGTGCTCCCGAAGACGGGGCCGGTCCCGGATTCGCGCGTGCTGATCATCAAGAACCTTACCACGCCGCCGAGCAAGGCGCCGATCGCGGCCGTGCTGCAAGCCGGCACACCGTCGCGTGCACTGTTGTTCACCACAGCCGCCGACAAGACGCCGGTGCCGAGCCCGACGTTCCCGGCGCCGCCGACGCCGGAGGGTAAAGCAGCGGTGTGGTCGGGCATCTCGTTCGATGGAAACGAAAGGGGAGCATGCGGCTGGGGACCGGGCGCGACTCCTGCCCCGAAGGCGCCCTCGATTCCCACCATGGTGAACGGCATCCCGATCCCACAGCCGGGCAGCACCACGCCGCCCGGGAAGCTGCTGATCGACAAAGAGCAGCGGGTTCGCGTCATCAACGCCAGCGCGAACAACTACGTGACGTTGTTCATGCGCGTCGGGGCGAGCGGTACCGAAAACCTGCAGGTCGTCGCGCGGGACGGCGTCGACCTCGACAACACGTCGGGCGAAGCGTTGCCGCTGCTGTTCAAGCGGCTGCTGCTCGGTCCAGGGAACCGCGCCGATATCCTGGTCGCTCCCGGCACGACGCAGCGCACGCTGATGTCGGGCTTCACGTGCACCGGTGCCCTCGGCCTCTCCGACCCGACTCAAGCTATCGCGACGATCCCCGCCGTTCCGACGCTGCGCCACACCCTCGCCGCGGTCCACGCCCTATCGCTCAGCCAGACCAAAGCGGCGGCGTTCGTCGCGAAGTTCTCACCGAAGGTCGTGCGCCAACGCGAGCTCACGTTCACCCAATACGACGGGTTCACGCACTTCTACGTCACCGACACTACGAACCGCGGCGCGAAGACGTTCGGCGAGCGACCGCTCTGGCTGCAGGCGAGCGCGCACCCGAACGATCCGGACCACTACATGCTGCCGAACATCACCGTGACGCAGGACGACACCGAAGTCTGGACGCTCGTCAATGCGGCGGCCGAGATCCACGCGTTTCACATCCATCAGATGACGTTCACGACGCTCAGCACCGACGACCCGGAGTTGATGTCGCAATTGCGCGGCGTGCTGCTCGACGTCGTCCCGCTCGCGCCGGCGAAGTATGTGCCGGGGGCCGTCTTCGTCGATCCGCTCACGGGCTTTCCCTATCCGGCGGTCACGCCGACCCGCACCCGCATCCTGATCAACTTCGGCGTCGTGCATCCCGGCACGTTCGTGTACCACTGCCACATGCTCGCGCACGAAGACGCCGGCATGATGGGCATCATCACCGTGCTGCCCCGCAAAGTCGCAGCCCGCTGACCTTTGTTACAGTGAGAAAACCGTTGCCAGAGTGAGATACCCGTTGCCAGAGTGAGATACCCGTTGTCACCCTGAGCCTGTCGAAGGGCCCCCGTCACGCATCGTGCCTCGCGTTCAACGTTGATCGTGAGGCACGGTTAGTGACGAGGGCCCCTCGACAAGCTCGGGGTGACAACGATTATCTCATCGTGCCTACACTCAACTACGCGACGATTTCGGTGACGATTTCCCGGGCGGTCCAATCGCCGAAGGACTCGCCGGCGCGGCGACCGTCGCGGTAGGCGGCGAAGAGCGGCGCGAGCTCGGTCGCGATGTCGGCGGAGCGGACTTTTTCGCGCCACGGTTTCGCGAGGCGCGTCGAGGCGGGGCTTCCGCCGAGGTAGACCTGGTATCGGTCGGGGCTCTGTCCGACGATGCCGATCTCGGCGAGATAGGGGCGCGCGCACCCGTTCGGGCAGCCCGTCATGCGAATCGTGATCGTCTCGTCCGGCAGGCCCGCGACCGCGAGCGCACCTTCGATCGCGGTGAGGATGTCGGGGATCGCGCGCTCGGACTCCGCGAGCGAGAGGCCGCAGGTCGGCAGCGCGGGGCAGGCCAGCGCGCGGCGCCGCAGCAGCGAGACGCGTTCGGGATCCTCGACGCCGTGCGCGCGCAGCAGCGCGTCGATCTCTTCGCGCGCCTCGGCGGGAACGTCGACGACGAGAACTTGCTGACCCGGCGTTCCGATCAGATCGTAGCCGAGATCCGCGATCGCGCGCAGCGCGGATTTCAACCGCCGCGCGCCGTCGTCTTTGACGCGCCCGCTCGCGACGTGCAGGCCGAGAAACCAGCGGCCTTCGCCCTGGGCGTGCCAGCCGAAACGCGCCGGATCTTCCCACGGCGGCAGTTCGCGCCACACCCCGATGGTGAGGTTCCCTTCGCGCTCGACCTCGGCGCGGAACCAGTCCAGCCCGCGGTCGGCGATGAGGTACTTCAGCCGCGCGTGCTTGCGATCGGTGCGATCGCCGTAGTCGCGCTGCACGACGACGATCGCGCGCACCGCATCGAGCAGACGGTCCGGCGCGACCGAGCCGAGATGGTCGGCCAAGCGCGGGAACGTCGCCGTTTTGCCGTGCGTCATTCCGAGACCGCCGCCGGCGGTGAGATTGTAGGCGACGAGCGTGCCGTCGTCGCTGAAGATCGGGATGATCCCGAGATCGTTGCTGTACAAGTCGACGCTGTTGTCGCCCGGGACCGTCACCGCGATCTTGAACTTGCGCGGCAGATAGGTCGCGCCGTAGATCGGCTCGTCGACGGGACCGACGTTGTGGACGGCCTCGCCGTCCTGCCAAATCTCGAGGTACGCGCCGCTGCGCGGGGCGAACTCCGTGGAAATCGCAGTCGCCGCGTCGCGCACGGCGTCGTACGCGGGATGCGCGTACGGCCACGGCGGCGCGACGACGTTGCGCACGACGTCGCCGCATGTCGCCAGCGTCGAGCCGAGATGCGCAACGATGTCGGCGATCACCGGCTTGAGATCGGGCTTGCGGATACCGTGGAGCTGCAGTCCTTGGCGCGTCGTCACGCGGATGGTGCCGTTGCCGTACCGGTCGGCCAACTCGTCGACCGCGCTCCAGAGGCGCGCCGGGATGCGGCCGGCCGTCGCCTTGACGCGGATCATGAACGACCACGGCTTCTCGCCACCGCTCTCGCGCGCGGCCTTGCGCGCGTCGCGATCCTCTTGCTGATACGTTCCGTGAAACTTCAGCAACGTCGCCGACTCTTCGCTGAAGCGCGACGTCGGTTCGGCGATCTCCGAGGCAATGCTGCCGCGAAGACCTAGGCTCTCCGCCTTGACCTGCTCGACGTCCAACTTGCTCACTGGTGAGCTCCCTATAGAATGAAAGGAGCCCCCACCAACCGGCGGGGGCTCCTCGAGAGACCTGCGACTCGCTGCGCTATCTCAAGACGTAAGCAACCACCGGGACTTCAGGTCCGGGGCAACACACCATCGTGAGACAGCAGCAGAGCAGCATGTTCGGGGACTTTACCACGCGAGCGGGCCTCGGGTCAAGCGACGTAGGCGGCGTATCAGGGCCGAATAGAAATGTCCCCATCTCAGCCGGATAGAAATGTCCCCGTCGCCGGTGGAAGGCCGCCATGAGGAGCGACCTGACCGCCATGAGCCAGCGCGAGATCCTTCGACTCCAGGCCATGCAGAAGGTCTACTCTGCGCTTTCAGGCTGCGTGGATGGGCCTCCGGCGAAACGCCGCCTCAGCCACGTGACGCCGCCGACGAGCGCAGCCACGATGAGGACGAAGAATTTCTTGATCAGCAGCAGGATCGCGCCGAACCCGACGGTCTTCGCGATCGTCGCTCCGGCTGCGGTGCCGACGAGCGCCGCAATGCCGTATTCGGCGACCTTGTCGCCCTTGACGTAGTCCGAAAAGCGAAATCCGGGATCGAATCGGTAATCCCCAACCGCTCGGGCCAGCAGCGATGCATCGCCGCGCGGATCGGAACCGCCGCTCACCAGTGTGAAGCGTTCATAGCCGTTTCGGCCCAATTGCAGCGCGACGGCGTTGACGATCGGGCCGCTGTCGTCGTGCGCGCGGGTGACCCACCGGACGCTCTTCTTGACGGAATCGAACGTCGGTTTCTGTACCCAGCCGTCGACGTGCACCGCGGAGACTCCATTCTTCGTCCGCTGTTCGTTGCCGCTGTCGGTTGCATCGACGATTTCTTTGAGAAGTTTGTCGGCGTCGACGTCCTTCCAATCGTCGGTCGAGACGAAGCCGTCGCCGACGTAGCTTACGTAGAGCGCACGGCGCTGAATCTCGGCGAAACCCTCAACAGCGTTGTCGAGCGCGCTCGAGCCGTTGATCAGCTGATCGGCGCGTTGCGCTTCCGTGCCGGTGAGCATTTTGCCGCCATTCGGTACCGTAAAGGTGCCGTGCGAGCCGCCCAACGTCAGTGAGCCCTTCGCCCAATGCATCTTCGCCAATTCCGCCTTGGCCGACGCCGCGTGTTCCGCTTCGGTCTCGGCGAGCGCGGGGAGCGCGAGCATCAGCGCGGCGCCGAGCGCCGCCGCGGAAGCCAAACGGGAAACAGATCGCACGGAACACCTCGACATCGTACGTCCAAGCAAGGGTACGATTGCTTCGCTCGAATGGCGACGTGCGCCTGTCGACGGGATTGACGCGGGGATCGGTTTAGGCTTGAATTGTTGATATAGCAAGTATTTCTTGCGGATAGGGAGCGCCGTGCGGATCGTCTGCATCGGCGGCGGACCGGCGGGGCTGTTCTTCTCGATCGTGATGAAGGCCTCACGACCCGACGCTGCGATCACCGTGTTCGAGCGAAACCGTCCGGCCGAGGGGTTCGGCTGGGGCGTCGTCTTTTCGGACCAGACGCTGGGGAACATCGCCTCCGCGGATCCCGTCACGTACGAACGGATTGTCGAGAGCTTCGTTCATTGGGACGACATCGACGTCCACTACCGCGGCCGCACGATTCGCGCGGGCGGCCAAGGCTTCGCCGGAATCGCGCGCAAGCGGCTGCTGCAGATCCTCCAGGAGCGCGCGCGGGAACTCGGCGTCGACCTCCGCTTCGAGACCGAAGCGGGCGAGGCCGAGTGCGCCGGTGCCGACGTCGTCGTGATCGCCGACGGCGCCAACAGCGCGCTGCGCCGCGCGAGCGCGGAGACCTTCGGCACGACGCTGCAGCGGGGCCGCAACCGCTACATCTGGCTCGGCACCAGCCGGCGATTCGACGCGTTCACCTTCGCGTTCGAGCCGACGCCGCACGGCTGGTTCCAAATTCACGCCTATCAGTTCGATGCCGACACCGGGACCGTGATCGTCGAGTGCCGCGAAGAGACGTGGCGAGCGGCGGGGCTCGATACCGCGAGCACCGCGGAGTCGCTGGCGTTCTGCGAGCGGCTGTTCGCGCCGTATCTGGACGGCCGGCCGTTGATGAGCAACGCCCGGCATCTCGCCAACCCGTGGATCACCTTCACGCTGGTGAACAACGCGCGCTGGTACGACGGCAACCGCGTGCTGATCGGGGACGCCGCGCACACCGCGCACTTCTCGATCGGATCGGGGACGAAGCTCGCGCTCGAAGACGCGGTCGGGTTGGCGCGGGCTCTCGAGCGCAATCCCGAGCTGACCCGCGCGTTCGAAGAATACGAGGCGGAGCGCCGCATCGAAGTGCTCCGGCTGCAGAACGCGGCGCGCAACAGCACCGAATGGTTCGAAAACGTCGCGCGCTACGCGAGCCTCGAGCCGGAACAGTTCGCATACAGCCTGCTGACCCGCAGCCAGCGGCTCGGCCACGACAACCTGCGGCTGCGCGACCGCGCGTACGTCGAGCACATCGAGGCGTGGCTCGCCGAGCGGGCCGGAACGACGGGCGTCGTGCCGCCGATGTTCACGCCGTTCCGTTTGCGCGAACTCGAACTGCGCAATCGCGTAGTCGTCTCGCCGATGGCGATGTACAGCTGTATCGACGGGATGCCGAACGACTTCTATCTGGTGCACCTCGGCGCGCGCGCGCAGGGCGGCGCGGGCCTGGTCTTCACGGAGATGACCTGCGTCGCGGCCGACGCGCGCATCTCGCCCGGTTGCGCGGGGATGTATCGCGACGAGCACGTCGCGGGCTGGACCCGCATCGTCGATTTCGTGCACGCGTACACGCCCGCCAAGATCGCGCTGCAGTTGGGACACGCCGGGCCGAAGGGGTCGACGCAGCGCGGCTGGGAGGAACCCGACGAGCCGCTCGCGGCCGAGAACTGGCCGCTGATCGGGCCCTCGCCGATCGCCTACGGCGCGCGCAACGAGGTGCCGCGCGCGATGACCGCCGCCGACATGGCGCGCGTCACGGCGGAGTTCGTCCGCGCGGCGGAGATGGGACTGCGCTGCGGGTTCGATCTGCTCGAGCTGCATTGCGCGCACGGCTACCTGCTTTCGTCGTTCATCACGCCGCTGACGAACCAGCGCACCGACGCCTACGGCGGATCGCTCCCGAACCGGCTGCGGTTTCCGCTCGAGGTCTTTCGCGCGATTCGCGCGGTCTGGCCGGCGCACAAACCGCTCTCGGTGCGCATCTCGGCGACCGATTGGGTGCCCGGCGGCGTCACCGCCGACGACGCGGTCGAGATCGCGCGCGCGTTCGGAGCGGCGGGCGCCGACCTGATCGACGTCTCGGCCGGCCAGACGTCGCGGGAGGCTCGGCCCGTTTACGGGCGCATGTTCCAAACGCCGTTCTCGGACAAGATTCGCAACGAACTGGGGATCGCGACGATGGCCGTCGGCAACATCACCGAGGCCGACCAGGTGAACGGCATCGTCGCTTCTGGCCGGGCGGATCTCGTCGCGCTCGCCCGGCCGCACCTCGCCGATCCGTATTTCACCCTGCACGCGGCCGCACAGCTCGGCTACGACGAACAGCCGTGGCCCAGTCAGTATCTCCCCGGCCGCGAACAGCATCTCCGCATGCTGCGTCGTGCGGCAGCGCTGGTTGAAGTGACGCAATGAGCGGTGAGCTGAACGGCGCGCATGCGCTGGTGACGGGCGCTGGGCGCGGGATCGGCGCGGCGATCGTGACGGCGCTCGCGGAGAGCGGCGCGCGGCTCACGCTGCTGGGCCGCAACCGCGCCGAGCTCGACACGCATGCCGCGACGCTCGGGCCGAGCGCCGAAGCGTTCGTCGTCACCGCCGACGTGACGGATGAGGACGCCGTCACCGCCGCGTTCGCCGCCGCGCGCGCGCGTCACGGCGAGATCACGATCCTCGTGAACAATGCCGGCGCCGGCACGAGCATGCCGTTCGCCAAGCTCGACCGCGCGACGTGGGATGCCGCGATCGCCGTCAACCTCACGGCGACGTACCTGTGCTGCCGCGCGGTCGTCGAACCGATGATCGCCGCGCGCTACGGGCGGATCGTCAACGTCGCGAGCACGGCCGGACTCGTCGGCGGACCCTACATCGCCGCATACACCGCGGCGAAGCACGGCGCGATCGGACTGACCCGATCGCTCGCGGCCGAACTCGGCTCCAAAGGGATCACCGTGAACGCGGTGTGCCCCGGCTTCACCGAGACCGCGATGCTCGACGACACGCTCGCGCGCATCGCGAAGACGACCGGACGCAGCGAGGCCGAGGCCGCGAAGGCGCTGCTCGCGCGCAACCCGCTCGGCCGGTTCGTCCGCCCGGACGAAGTCGCCGGCGCCGTCGCGTGGCTGTGCCGGCCCGATTCGGCGGCGATCAACGGCCAGGCGATCGTGGTCGACGGCGGCGAGGTCGCGCGATGATCGAACGGGCCGACACCGAATCGCGCGCGACCGACGACGACCACCTCTCGATTCGTCTGTGGCTGCGGCTGCTGGCGTGCACGAACCTGATCGAAAGCCGCGTCAGCGGCAGCCTGCGCGAGTCGTTCGAAACGACGCTCCCGCGCTTCGATTTTCTCTCGCAGCTCGAGCGAAACCCGGACGGTTTGCGCATGACCGAGATCTCGCAGCGGATGATGGTGACGGGCGGAAACATCACCCGCATCGCGGATCAGCTGCTCGCCGAACGGCTGATCACGCGCACGACCGCACCGGATGACCGGCGCGCCTCGATCGTGCGCCTGACGGCCGCCGGCCGGCGCGCGTTCGCCGAGATGGCGCGCCGCCACGAAGCGTGGATCGTCGAGATGTTTGCGGGCTTGCGCGAGAGCGAGCGCGCTCAGTTCTACGCGCTCCTCGCGAAACTCAAACGTCACCTCAACGCAACGGAAAGCGAACGCGCCGAATGAATCGCACCGTCCCCTACGCCGGCTATGCCGCGCAGCACTTCGAGTGGTCGGTCGAGGGCGGCGTCGCGACGCTCGTGCTGAACCGCCCCGAGCGAAAGAACCCGCTGACCTTCGAATCGTACGCCGAAATGCGCGACCTCTTCCGCGGGCTCGTGCGCGCGTCCGACGTCGACGCGGTCGTCGTGAGCGGCGCGGGCGGCAACTTCTGCTCCGGCGGCGACGTGCACGAGATCATCGGGCCGCTCACCGCGATGGCGATGCCGGAACTGCTGGCCTTCACGCGCATGACCGGTGACGTCGTGAAGGCGATGCGCGCGTGCCCGCAGCCGATCGTCGCCGCCGTCGACGGCATCTGCGCCGGGGCCGGCGCGATGCTCGCGCTCGCCTCCGACCTGCGCTACGGGACGCCGAACGCGCGCGTCGCGTTCCTGTTCACCCGCGTCGGTCTGGCCGGCGCCGACATGGGCGCGTGCAGTCTGCTGCCGCGCGTCGTCGGTCACGGACGCGCGGCGGAACTGCTCTACAGCGGACGCTCCCTGCCCGCGGAGGAGGCGCTCGCGTGGGGGTTCTTCAACCGGCTGTGCGAACCGCAAGCGCTGCTGGCCGACGCGCAGGCGTTCGCGAAGGCGCTCGCCGACGGCCCGACGTTCGGTCACGCAATGACCAAGACGATGCTGCACCAGGAATGGGCGATGGGGCTCGACGAGGCGATCGAGGCCGAAGCCCAAGCGCAGGCGATCTGCATGCAGACCGCCGACTTCCGGCGTGCCTACGAGGCGTTCGCCGCGAAGCGGACGCCGGTCTTCGAGGGCAATTGATGTCCGCGCACGTCGACACGTTTGCCGCCGATAACTTGCCGCCGCGCGAGGAATGGCCGGAGTTCCTCTTCACGCTGCCGGAGCTGCAGTATCCGCAGCAGCTGAACTGCGCGGCCGAACTGCTCGACGCGATGGTCGCGCGCGGGTTCGGCGAGCGCACCGCGCTCATCACCGCCGAACGCCGCGTGACGTACGCGAAACTGCTCGAGGAGGCGAACCGGATCGCGCACGTTCTGCGCGACGACCTCGGCGTGGTTCCGGGCAACCGCGTGCTGCTGCGCGGCTTCAACAACGACGTGACGGCGGCGTGCTGGCTCGGCGCCGTGAAGGCGGGTGCCGTCGTGGTGACGACGATGCCGCTGCTGCGCGCGAAAGAGCTCATCGACGTCGTGAACGCGGCGCAAATCGGCGTCGCGCTCTGCGATCAGCGGCTGGCCGACGAGCTGCAGAGCGCCCTCCCGGCGTGCCCGACGCTGCGTACGGTGGCGTTCACCCACGACGACGGCGCGAGCGGCCTCGCGGCTCGGATGCGCCGCCACGACACGCGGTTCGACAACGTCGCGACGGCGAGCGACGACGTGTGCATGATCGCGTTCACGTCGGGGACGACGGGGAAGCCCAAGGGGACGATGCACTTCCATCGCGACGTCCTGGCCATCTGCGACACGTTCCCGCCCTCGTCGTTCCAGCCGACGCCCGATGACGTCTTCGTCGGCACACCGCCGCTGGCGTTCACCTACGGGCTGGGCGGGGCGCTGCTGTTCCCGCTGCGCGCCGGCGCGGCGACCTTCTTGCTCGAACGGCCCTCGCCCGACGCGCTGCTCGGTGCGATCGCGGAGTACGGTGCGACGGTTTGCTTCACGGCGCCGACGTCGTATCGCGCGATGGCGCCGCTGGTCGCGCGCTACGATCTGAGGTCGCTGCGCGCATGCGTCTCGGCCGGCGAGGCGCTGCCGGTCGCGACCCGCTCGCTGTGGGAGAACGCGACCGGCATCCCGATCATCGACGGCATCGGCTCGACCGAGATGCTGCACATCTTCATCGCCTCGTCGGGGAGCGCGATCCGGCCCGGCGCCACCGGCACGCCGGTACCCGGCTACGTCGCGTGCGTCCTCGACGACGACGGAACGCCGCTGCCGCCGGGATCGGTCGGCCGGCTCGCCGTGAAAGGCCCGACCGGCTGCCGGTATCTCGCCGATCCGCGCCAACGCGACTACGTGCAGAACGGCTGGAACTTGACCGGCGACGCGTACCTAATGGACGGCGACGGCTACTTCTGGTATCAGGCGCGCACCGACGACATGATCGTCTCCTCCGGCTACAACATCGCGGGCCCGGAAGTCGAAGGCGCGCTGCTCGAGCATGCGCGGGTGATGGAGTGCGCGGTGGTCGGCGTCGCGGACGAAGCACGCGGCACGATCGTCAAGGCCTACGTCGTGCTGCGCGAAGGCGCGGTCGAAGACGCTCTCGTCGCCGAGCTGCAAGACTTCGTGAAGGCGCGCATCGCGCCGTACAAGTACCCGCGCGCGATCGAGTTCGTCGCGGAGCTTCCGCGCACGCAAACCGGGAAGCTGCAGCGCTTCAAGCTGCGCACGAACGAGGTGAACGCGTGACGATCCTCCAACCGCCGGGCTGGCCGCGCCCGAAGGGCTTCGCCTGCGGCGTCAGCGGCACGGG
>JAQBPL010000104.1 GCA_028287545.1 Vulcanimicrobiota bacterium
CGTCGTGCGGGATCGTGTTGCGGTCGGGCAGCACCCACTTCGGATCTTCGAGGTTGAAGTGGATCAGCGAAGCCATGTAGTCCCAGCGGCCGAGGTCGAGCGCCAGCAGATGGTCGCGCAGGTTGTAAGCGAAATTCTCGCACTCGTACGCCATCGGGTGCGCTTCGACTAGCGCCATCGCCTTGATCGCGTACGGATCGCCGAGGCCCTTCGCTTTGGCCAGCGCCTGGAAGACGTCGCGCCACCAAAGCGCCTCGTCGGCGGCTTCCGATTTCGGAATGTAGATCGCGAGCGGGTGCCGCAGGCGCGAGAAGTCGAGTTTGTAGACCAGCAGGGCGAGATCGAACAGCGAGGCTGAGGTCGGCTCCGCGAAAATTCCCGCTTGCGAGAGGTGCAGGCCGCGCACGCGCGTCCACAGGACCGTCGAGGACGGCTTGATCGCGACGACGTTGCCGCCGCGCTTCTGGTCGGCGTACGTGAGCTCGCCGTAGTACATCGCGAGGACGTTGTCGATTCCGGCCAGCGTGTGCTCGAAGGCGTTCGCCATCGAATCTTCGAGGTCGATCATGACGCCCGGCGCGCCGGAGTTGAGCATTTTTACGCCGAGCTCGCCGTCGTCGGCGGGGCCGGTCATCTGATTGCGCTGATCGGCCGTCCAGCTCGGAAGGTCGATGTGCCAATCACCCTGCGCGGCGGAAGGCGCGGGATACTGCGGCTTGTGCCCGTTCTGCGAAGCTTCGAGGACGGCACGCCGCGCCGCGATCGCGGCTTGCTGGCGCGGCGTGAACGCGGCGTGTAGCGGTTGGTAGAACTCGGCGAAGCCCTTCGGCAAGTTGGTTTCGGCGGAGAATCCGGCGGGGGTCGTGCTCATCGGCGGGATATGGCCCGTCTTGGTCTGCATCCGGGATACATTCGATACCAGAGCTCCCTGAACCGGCCGCCGGAACGCGGTCGGGACGTTAGGATGCTCGCAGAGCACCTTTCGAGAAGAACAACCCAGCGCGCCCGTAGCTCAACTGGATAGAGCAGAGCACTCCTAAGGCTAAGGTTGCCAGTTCGATTCTGGCCGGGCGCACCAGTTCTTCGTGCCGCCGAAGCGGTCAGGAAGCGCTTGCGTCCTCGGGCCGTTCGACGATCTCGAACATCCGCTCGAACTGGAGGACCGCCAGGACGCGCCGCACGTGACGGTTGGCCCCGGCCAGCACGACCCGCTGCGGGGCGAGCCGCTTCTTCAAGCGGACGATTTCGCCGAGCGTCGCCGCATCGATGATGCGAACGTCGGTGAGGTCGATGACGCATGGGCCGTCGACCCGGCTCAAAAGTTGCCGGGTTGACGCCAGGGTGTACGTGTCGAGATCGCCGCTCAGCGAAACGACCCGCAGCGCAGCCACGATGCGGACCTCCAGGAAAAGGAGAACCCGCCGCCCCATGTGAGGGCGGTTCTCCCTCCAATAGTAGCATAGCGGACCTGGCGGGCCGTCTCCTGCGCATAATTGGAGGCCGACGTCCCTCCCTTATAGATCGTTTGTCCCGCGCATGGGCACGCACGCCCCTCCGGTAAGGGGCAGAGCGCGTCGCTTCCACGAATGGGCAAGCAAAGTGATCGGACGGCGCATCTACGGGTTCGTTCGCGCGGCCTCGCTCGTAGTGGCGATTGGGCTGGTTCTCGCCTGCGCACCGGCCGCCGTGCGGGCGCTGCGAGCCGACGACCTGGCGTTTCTCGCCGCCGCGCTGGCGATTGCAGTGGCGCTGGGCGTCGTGCGGCCTCCTGCGGCGCATTTCGAGCGCAGCTCGCGACCGACGCCGGAGAGCGATCGGGTCGGCTTGCTCGTCCCGGTCCTGCTGGCGGTGCTCGTCACGGAAGGCTGGCTCTGGGCCGCGGCGCTCAACGTGCTGGCCTTCGTCGTCCGTCCGAACCGCCGGCGCCGCGATACCTTGCGCGACCGGATCCTGGCGGCCCCGCTGCGCGTTCCCGCATGGTGGGCAGCCGGGTTCATCGCCGCGCCGCTGCATGCCGCGGCGGCGGGCACTCCGTCGCTCGGCGCGATGTTCGTCTTCATCGGCATCGCGACGGGATACGTGCTGCTCGCCGATCTCGTGTGGGTCGATTCGCTGCAGGCCTTCCGCCAAGGCCGCGCGCTCGTGCGCACGTGGAGCCGCCACATCGCCGACCGCGGCACGATGCTCACCGCCCTCGCGGAATCCGCCTGGGCGTACGTCGTCGTTCGCGTCGTGCTGCACGACGGCGGCGCGCTCGGTGCCGCCCTCCTCGCGCCGCTGGTGCTCCTCGCCGTGATCCTGGTGCGTTTCGCGCGTCTCAACGCGCGGATTCACCGCTTGGCGCTCTCACGCGAAGCGGTCGATGCGATGCTGCGCGCGAGCGACCCGCAGCCGCAGATGCGCTCGCTGCTCGAGAGCGTCGATCCGCGCATCGTGCGCGAGTCGGTCGAGATCGCGGCGTTCGGGCGCGGAGGCGCCGACCGCTGGTCGCGCGTCGTGCGCTTCGGTCCGCCGGTCCCCTCCGAGCTCGAACGGCTGGGCGGACGCGTACTGCTCGAACTGCAAGTGACAGGCGACGACGCGGCCGTCGAAGAGCACGAAGAAGGCACGGTCTCGGCTTATGCGGCGCGCGACGCGCAGGGGCGGCTGCGCGGTGCGCTCGTCGTCTCCCGCAAGGCCGGCGTGAACCCGCTGGTCGCCGCCCGCGAGATCGCGCGCGCCGCGGTGGAGCTCGGCCCGCTGCTCGGCGAGTACGGAGCGATCGCGGCGACGCGTTCGGCGGCCGCGGTCGACACCCTCACCGGCCTGCCGAATCGGCGCGGCGTCTCGCGCGCGTTCGAAGAGGCGATGGCGCACGTGCGCGACGGCGGAAAGTACGCGGTGCTGCTGCTCGACATCGATCACTTCAAGTCGATCAACGACCTGCTCGGCCACCAGACCGGCGACCGCGTGCTGGCGCGGATCGGCCGCATCATCGCGGAGAACATTCGCGGCGTCGACGTGGCGGGACGCTTCGGCGGCGAAGAGTTTCTCGTGCTGCTGCGCGACGCGGCGCGCGAGCGCGCGCTGCAGGTCGCCGAACGGCTGCGCGTCGCGATCGAGACCGGCGGCCTCGCCTATGCCGACGGAAAACCGGTGACCGTGTCGGTCGGCGTCGCATACGCCCGCGCCGCGGACGGCACCTCCGACGTGATGGAACGCGCCGACCGCGCGTTGTACCGCGCGAAGAACGCCGGTCGCAACCGCGTCGTCGAATCGCCGCTCGTAGCGGTGTAGCGAGCGGCGTTCGCGCGCTCGTCTGCCGTACGGCGAAGGGGGTTTCCCCTTTTATGGCGGGGGGAATCGCTTCTCCGCATGCGCGTCCTAGGCATAAACGCCGTCTTTCACGATCCCGCAGCCGTTCTCGTCGCCGACGGGACCATCGTCGCAGCGGCTGAGGAAGAACGCTTCACGCGCCGCAAGCACGGCAAACGTTGCGTGCCGTTCTCGACGTGGGAATTGCCGGAAGAATCGGCGCGCTGGGTGCTCGGGTACGGTAACGTACGTCCGGCCGACCTCGACGCGATCGCCTATTCGTACGACCCCGACCTCGCGCCGCCCGACGGCGGCGAACTGCACGACAACGAATACGAAAGCCTGCGAACGTACTTCGTCCGCAAAGCGCCCGGCTTCATGGAGGCCGCACTCCCCGGCCTTGATCGGACGCGCGTGCGGTTTGTTCCACATCACGTCGCCCACGCCGCGTCGGCATACCTCGCGGGACCCCATCGCGATTGCGCCGTGATGGTGATGGACGGGCGCGGCGAGCAGACATCGTACCTCGGCGGCGTCGTGCGCGACGGCGAACTCGAGGTACTGCGGCGCGTAGCGATCCCCCACTCGCTCGGTTTGCGCTATGAAGAGCTGACGATGCACGTCGGCTTCGCGCGCAGCTCCGACGAGTACAAAGTGATGGCGCTCGCGTCGTACGGTACGCCGCGCTGGCGCGCGCAGATCCGCGAGGCGATGCGTCACGACGGCGACGGGGGTTTCGTGGCGCGGCCGATCGATCTCGCGCGCTTCGTCCCGGCGCGGCAAGAAGGCGAGCCGTTCGCCGCCGGCCACGCCGACCTCGCCGCGAGCGTGCAAGCCGCGCTGCAGGAGACGATGCTGGAACTTGCGCGCTGGCTCCACGCAGCGACGGGCATGAAAGCGCTCGTCCTGGCCGGCGGCGTCGCGCTCAACGTGGTGGCGAACTCGTACGTCGCCGAGAACGGTCCGTTCGAATCGGTGTGGGTTCAGCCGGCGGCCGGCGACGCCGGAACGGCGCTCGGCGCGGCGCTGTACGTCGCTAAATGCATGGGCGACGACGTGCGGCCGATGGAGTCCGCGGCGCTCGGACGGGAGTGGAGCGAGGCGGAACTCCAAGCGTCGCTCGACGCGGCGCACGTCGGCTACTCGCGACCGCGCGACATCGCGGCGGCGGTTGCCGGCTTCCTCGCACGCGACCGGATCGTCGCGTGGTTCCAAGGCCGCAGCGAATTCGGTCCGCGGGCGCTGGGCCATCGTTCGCTGCTGGCCAATCCGCGGCACGCCCAGACGCTGCACCGGCTCAACGAGGTCAAAGGCCGCGAGCAGTTCCGCCCGGTGGCGCCGATGACGCTGCTGGAGCGCGCGCCGGAGTACTTCGCGGGACCGTTTCCGTCGCCGTACATGTTGTTCGTCCATTCGGTTCGGCCCGGGTGGGCGGAGCTGCTGCGCGCCGTCGTGCACGTCGACGGAACGGCGCGGGTGCAAACCGTCGACCGCCGCGAAGAGCCGCTCGTCGCGCGGATGCTTGACGCCGTGGAACGGAAGACGGGAATTCCCGTCGTGGTCAACACGTCGCTGAACACCGCGGGGCGGCCGATGGTCGACAGTCCGCGCGACGCGCTCGAGTGCTTCGGGTCCGCGCCCGTCGATGCGCTCGCGATCGGTCCGTTTCTGCTCGAGCGCGAGAGCTTTGCGCACGGCTCGAACGCCGTCTCCGTGGTGGCGTGAGGCGATGGTGGATCTCGTCGTCCCGACGATCGGGCGGCCGTCGCTCCGCCGACTGCTGAACTCGATCGGCCGGTCGAGCGGTCCTCGTCCCGGCCGCATCTTCGTGGTCGACGATCGTCGCGACCGCTCCGTCCCCCTCGAGCTCGGACTCAACGCGGACTTGGGCCGGCGCGTCACGGTGTGCGCCGGGCGGGCGGCGGGCCCCGCGTCGGCGCGCAACATCGGCTGGCGCTGCTCGCGCGCAGCGTGGGTCGCGTTCGTCGACGACGACGTGCTGGTCCCAGAGACCTGGCTGGACGATCTCGCCCGCGATCTGCGCGATCTTCCCGGCGACGTCGCCGGCTCCCAAGGACGCGTGCGGGTGCCGTTGCCGAAGGCGCGCAAGCCGACCGATTGGGAGCGCAACGTCGCGGGACTCGCAACCTCGCGGTGGATCACGGCCGATTGCGCGTACCGCCGCATCGCTCTGCTCGCCGCAGGCGGATTCGACGAACGCTTCCGGCGCGCGTATCGCGAGGACGCCGACCTCGCCTTGCGCGTTGTTGCCGGCGGCCAACGCATCGTTCGGGGAGAGCGTTGTGTGACCCATCCGGTGGGCGCGGCAGACTGGACGATCAGCGTGCGGCTCCAGGCCGGGAATGCGGACGACGCGTTGATGGACGCGCTGCACGGCCGTGCGTGGCGGTCGCGCGCGGGCGCCGCGCGAGGCGCGTACCGGCAACACGTCGCGGCCGTAAGCGCGGCGGGGATCGCACTGGGCGCGTGCGCGGCACACAAACCCAAGGTTGCCGCGTTTGCCGCCGCCGCATGGGCCCTGCTGGCCGGATATTTCGCGTGGCGTCGCATTGCGCCCGGGCCGAGAACCCGCGGCGAGATCGCCGCCATGCTTGCGACCTCCGTCGCGATTCCGTTCGCGGCCGTCTATCATCGCGCGCGGGGTGCAGCCCGCCGGCGCGCTGCGCTCGCCGACCACGCGCGCGCGCCGAAGCCAATTCCGCGTGCGGTGCTCTTCGACCGCGACGGCACGCTGGTGGTGGACCTGCCGTTCAACCGCGATCCCGACCGTGTCGAACCGATGCCCGGGGCGGCAGCGGCGCTCGCGATGCTGCGCGCCGCAGGCGTTCCCACCGCCGTCGTGTCGAACCAGAACGGCGTCGCGCTCGGCCGGGTCACCCGCGACGATGTCGACGCGCTCAACGCGCGGATCGACGGGCTGCTCGGACCGCTCGGTCCGGTGTTCGTCTGCACCCACCTGCCGGGCGAAGGGTGCCGGTGCCGCAAGCCCGCGCCCGGACTGCTGGAGGCCGCGGCACGGCAGCTCGGCGTTCGACTGCGCGACTGCGTCGTCGTCGGCGACATCGGCGCCGACATCGAAGCGGCGCGCGCGGCCGGTGCGCGAGCGATCCTCGTACCGACGGCGGTCACGCGCGCCGAAGAGATCGCCGCCGCGCCGGTGGTCGCACGCGACCTCGAGCACGCCGTTCGGCTGATCCTCGGAGAAGAAGCGTGAACGTCCTCGCCGTCCGTCAGGACAACAACGGCGACGTGCTGCTGGCCGGTCCCGCGCTGCGCGCGATCGCGGCCGGCGCTTCGCGGCTCGTGCTGCTGTGCGGTCCGTCGGGCCGCGCGGCAGCCGAGGCGCTGTGCGGAATCGACGAGGTGCTGTGCTGGGAGGCTGCCTGGATCGAGGCGCATCCGCAACCGCCGCGACGCGACGATGTGGAACGCTTCGTCGATCGGCTCGCGCGCCTGCGCATCGACGTCGCCGTCATCTTCACGTCGTTCCATCAGAGTCCGTTGCCGATGGCGCTGCTGCTGCGCATGGCGGGCGTTCCGAAAATCGGAGCGATCAGCGAAGAGTATCCGGGCGGATTGCTCGACGTGCGTCATCGCGGCGTGCCGGACGACCTGCACGAGGTCGAGCGCGCGCTTTCGTTGGCGCGGGCGATGGGCTTTGCGCCGCCGCCGCACGACGAGGGCCGGCTCGCGATGCGCGTCGCCGACGCAAATCCCGCGGCGCACCTGCGGTCGTACGTCGTCGTGCATCCCGGCGCGACGGTTCCGGCGCGCGCGTGGAGCCCGCAGGCAAACCGCGCGCTGGTGCGCGCGCTCGCCGAACTCGGCCGGCGGGTCGTCGTCACCGGAAGCGCCAGCGAACGCGAATTGTGCGCGGCCGTCGCGGGCGAACATGCGCTGAATCTCTGCGGCGCGACGAACTTCGGGGAACTGGCCCGCCTCATCGCGGACGCCGACGCGATCGTCGTCGGCAATACCGGCGCCGCGCACGTAGCCGCGGCGGTCGGCACGCCCACCGTCTCGCTCTTTCCGCCGACCGTCCCCGCCGCGCGCTTCCGGCCGTGGATGGTCGAGCACGTGCTGCTCGGCGACCAGCACATCGCCTGCGGCGGCTGCCGCGCGCGGATCTGCCCACGAGGCGATCACGCGTGCATGAGCGGCGTGGAGGTCGACGACGTCCTCGCCGCGCTGCGCTCGCTGCGCGCCGAGCGTTCGGTGCGGACGTGATCTCCGTCGATCGGGCCGTCGAGCGCGCGACGAAGCGCATCTTCCTGTGGCACGTGCACGGTTCGTACACGACGTCGCTGGTGCAGGGCCCGCATTCGTACTACCTGCCGGTGCTCCCCGATCGCGGCCCGGACGGCCGCGGCCGCGCGCGCACGTGGTCCTGGCCCGAAGCCGCCGTCGAAGTGACGCCCGCGCAGGCACGCGAGCTCGAGATCGACGTCGTCATCGCGCAGCGCCCGCACGAGGTGGATCGGCTGCTGCCGGAGTGGCTCGGCCGGCGCTGCGCGGCCCGCATTCCGAGGATCTATCTCGAACACAACGCGCCGCAAGGCCGCATCGCCCAGATGCGCCATCCGATGGCCGACCGTCCGGACCTCACGATCGTGCACGTGACGCACTTCAACGACGTGTTCTGGGATTGCGGGGCGACGCCGACGCGCGTGATCGAACACGGGATCGTCGATCCCGGATATCGCTACACGGGCGAGCTGCCGCGCGGCGCCGTCGCGATCAACGAGGCGCGCCGCCGCGGGCGCGTCGTCGGTACCGACCTCCTGCCGCGGTTGAGCGCCGCGATGCCGCTCGACCTCTTCGGCATCGACGCGGGAGCGCTCGGCGGCACGGACGATCCCGCCCAATCGGTGCTGCACGCCGAGATGCCGCGGCGCCGCGCGTACGTCCACCCCGTGCGCTGGACCTCGCTCGGCTTGTCGCTCATCGAAGCGATGCACTTGGGAATGCCGATCGTCGCGCTCGCGACGACGGAAGCGGTCGAGGCGGTCGGGCCGCGCTGCGGCACGATCTCGACCGACATCGAGCGGCTCTGCGATGCGTTGCGCCGCTACGCGGCCGACCCAGGCGCCGCTCGCGCCGACGGTTTGCGCGCCCGCGCGCACGCCCTCGAACGGTACGGACTGGAGCGTTTTCTGCGCGCCTGGGATGCAGTGTTTACGGAGGTTACCTCGTGAGAATTGCGATGGTATCGGAGCACGCGAGCCCGCTCGCGACGCTGGGCGGCGTGGACGCCGGCGGACAGAACGTTCACGTCGCGGCGCTCGCGAGCGGCGCCGCGAAGCTCGGACATCACGTCACCGTCTACACGCGGCGCGACGATCCGGCGCTGCCGGACCGCGTCGTCATGGCACCGGGGGTCACGGTAGAGCACGTGAACGCGGGGCCGCCGGCGCCGATCCCCAAGGACGCGATCTATCCGCACCTCCGAGGCTTCGCCGGCCATCTCCGGCACGCGTGGGCCGTCGAGCGGCCGGACATCGTCCACTCGCACTTCTGGATGAGCGGCATCGCGACGTGCGCGGCCGCGAAACCGCTGGCGATCCCCGCGGTCCATACGTTCCATGCGCTCGGTGCGGAAAAGCGGCGCTTCCAAGGCGCCGCGGACACCTCGCCCGACACGCGCATCGCGGATGAGGAGAAGATCGTGCGCACCGTCGATCGCGTCATCGCGACGTCGAGCGCCGAAGTGTTCGAGCTTTTGCGCATGGGCGCTCATCCGCGTTCGGTGCGAATCGTCCCCTGCGGCGTGGACGTCTCGCTCTTCACGCCGGAGGGTCCGTGCGAGTCGCGGCGCAGCGACCGCAGACGCATCGTCGCGCTCTCCCGGCTCGTGCCGCGCAAGGGCATCGCCGACGTCATCGAGGCGCTCGTCGCGGTTCCCGACGCGGAACTCGTCGTCGCGGGCGGCGGTGAAGGTCCGGATTTGCCGAGCGATCCGGAGGCGCAGCGGTTGTCCGCGCTCGCGAGCAGATGCGGCGTCGAGGACCGCGTCGCTTTTCGCGGACGGGTCGAACGGGACGCGGTGCCGCCGCTGCTCCGCTCGGCGGACGTCGTCGTGTGCACGCCCTGGTACGAACCCTTCGGGATCGTGCCGCTCGAAGCGATGGCGTGCGGCGTACCGGTCGTGGTCTCATCGGTCGGCGGATTGGTCGACACCGTGCTGGACGGCACGACGGGAATTCACGTGCCGCCGCGGTCGCCGCACCGCCTGGCCGAGGCACTGAACGACCTGCTCGCCGATGAAGCGCGGCGCAGCATGCTCGGACGGCTCGGCGCCGAACGTGTGCGGTCGCGCTACTCGTGGTCGCGCATCGTCGCCGATACGCTCGACGTCTATCGCGGACTTCTCCGGCGCGAAACGACCGCCGAGGAACTCGCGCTCGGCAGCTGACGATGCGTATCGTCGTGCTGCGGGCGCTCAAACTCGGCGACTTCTTGACGGCCGTCCCGGCCTATCGGGCGCTGCGGCGAGCGTTCCCAGGAGCGCGCATCGTGCTCGCCGCGCCGCGCGCGCTCGAACCGCTGATCGAGCTGCTCGACGGCGCGCTCGACGGCATCGTCGACGCGTTGCCGCTCGAACCGCTGCCGCCCCAAGCGGAACGCGCGGACATCGGCATCAACTTGCACGGGGCGGGACCCCAATCGCATCGCGTGCTGCTTGCGGCCGGCGTTCGCACGCTCGTCGCGTTTCGCAACGACGCCGTGCCCGAAAGCGTCGCCGGACCGGCGTACGATTCTCGCGAACACGAGGTTGCGCGCTGGTGCCGGCTCTTGGAGAACGCGGGGATATCGGCGGATCCGGCGGCCCTGGATCTGCGCGTCCCGGCGGTTGGCGTTCCGCGGCGAATCCGCGGCGCCACGCTGATCCATCCCGGAGCCGCAAGCGAAGCGCGCCGCTGGCCGGCCGATCGCTGGGTCGAAGTGGCGCGCGCGGAACAGCGGCTCGGCCGCCGTGTAGTGATCACCGGCGGCCCGGGCGAGGTCGAACGCGCGCAGGGCATCGCGGCAGCGGCGGGTGTTTCTTCGACGCACGTCTATGCCGGTCGAACCTCGCTGCGCGAGCTCGCAGCGTTGGTCGCCGCGGCAGGCCGCGTGGTCTGCGGCGATACCGGCGTCGCGCACCTTGCTACGGCCTTCCGGCGGCCGTCGGTCGTGCTGTTCGGCCCGATCGCACCCAGCTCGTGGGGTCCGCCGCGGCGTCCGTATCATCGCGTGCTCTGGAACGGCACGACCGGCGATCCGCACGCCGACCGCACCGACCCCGGCTTGCTGGCGATCCCAGCTGCACAAGTCATTGCGGCATTGGACGACCTGCCGGCCTAACCGGGCGCCGTGCGCCGTGCGCCGTGCGCCGGGCGCCGCGCGCCGTGCGCCGTAGCGGTCCGTCATTGCGAGCTTGTCGAGCAACCCTCGTTGTCGTCCTGAGCGCAGATACCGTGTTCGCCGTCAAGAGGCCGGCAGGCTGAACGGGCGACGCGATTGCAGCACGCTGTACGCCAGAACCAGAAGTTTTCGCATCAAGGCAATCAAGATGACCTTCATCGGCTTCCCGGCGGCCTTGAGGCGACCAGCAAATGTCTTAAATAGTTCGTTGTACCGGAGAGCCGAAAGGGCCGGCATATACAGCGCGGCACGAAGGCGACTATTGCCCGTCCTACAGATGGCGCCGCGACCACGGATCGATGTCCCGGACAGAAATGTTCGCGGTGAGAGACCGGCATAGGCCCCAACCGCCTTTGATGAGCGAAACTCTTCGATATGCGGCATCTCGCCCAGGATCGTCGCTGCCGTCAATTCACCAA
>JAQBPL010000149.1 GCA_028287545.1 Vulcanimicrobiota bacterium
GCTGATCTTCCATCCCGAGCAGCTTCGCCGTCTCGGCCTGCGCGAGGCGCGAGACCGGGATCTTCGTCCACGACGAGACGATGTGGGCGATGTCGTCCTCGGTGACTTTGAGGGTCTTGTCCTGGAGGGCGCGCTTGTCGGCCCACTCGGATTCGAGGCGCTGCTTCTCGAGGCGCAGCTTTTCCTCGCGGTCCCGAATCGCAGCGGCCTTTTCGAACTCTTGCGATTTGACGACCGATTCTTTTTCTTGCTTGACCTGGCGGATCTGGTTCTCGATCTCGCGGATCTCGGGCGGCGGCAGGGTGGCCTGCAGGCGCACGCGCGACGCGGCTTCGTCGATCAAGTCGACGGCCTTGTCGGGCAGGAAGCGATCCGCGATGTAGCGATCGCCGAGCTTGGCGGCCGCGACCAGCGCTTCGTCGGTGATGGTGACCTTGTGGTGCGCCTCATAGCGGTCGCGCAGGCCCTTGAGGATCTCGACGGTCTCGTCGACCGACGGTTCTCCGACCATGACCGGCTGGAAGCGCCGCTCGAGCGCCGAGTCCTTCTCGATGTGCTTGCGGAACTCGTTGAGCGTGGTCGCACCGATGCATTGCAGCTCGCCGCGCGCGAGCGCGGGCTTGATGATGTTCGACGCGTCGATCGCGCCCTCGGCGGCACCCGCACCGACCAGCGTGTGCAGCTCGTCGATGAAGAGGATGATCTCGCCGGCGGCGCCGCGGATCTCGTCCATGACGCGCTTCATGCGCTCCTCGAACTCGCCGCGGTACTTGGTCCCGGCGACGAGGCCGGCCAGGTCGAGCGTGATCACGCGCTTGTCGCGCAGGGGCTCGGGCACTTCACTCTTGATGACCCGCTGGGCCAGGCCCTCGGCGATCGCCGTCTTGCCGACGCCCGGTTCGCCGATCAGCGCGGGGTTGTTTTTGGTGCGCCGGCTGAGGATCTGGATGACCCGCTCGATCTCGTTGGCCCGGCCGATGACCGGGTCGAGCTTGTTCTCGCGGGCGAGCGTGGTCAGGTCGCGGCCGTACGCGTCGAGCGTCGGCGTCTTCGACTTGCCCTTAGGCGCGGGCGGCTGGCCCTCGGCCCCGAGCAGCGAGGTCGTCTGGACCCGCACCTTCGCCGGGTCGACCCCCAGGTTGGTGAGGACACGGGCCGCCACGCCTTCACCCTCGCGGATGAGGCCGAGCAGCAGGTGCTCCGTCCCGATGTAGTTGTGGTTGAGCTGGCGCGCTTCTTCGAACGCCAGCTCGATCACGCGCTTCGCACGCGGCGTGAACACCATCTCCTGCTGAACGGTCTGGCCACCGCGCCCGACGATCGCCTCGACCTCCTGGCGCACCTTGGCCAGATTGACGCCGAGCGTCTCCAGCACTTTGGCGGCCAGGCTCTCGCCCTCGGAAATGATCCCGAGCAGGATGTGCTCGGTCCCGATGTAGTTGTTCCCGAGCCGCTGTGCTTCTTCTTGAGCAAGCACGATGCTGCGTCTCGCTCGTTCGGTGAACGGTTCCCACATTGACATGACCTACGAAACTCCCCGAGCGGCCCAGCCGCTCCTGCCGCCAAGCCGCCGAAGTCTAAATTCTTTCGCGGCGGCTAGGTGACTATTAAACTGTACATCGGTTCGTTCAGTTTCATACCCTCAGCCGCGTGGGGCTGCCGGCATGGTTGGTTTCCTCGCTGGCCGAGGTGCCCTGCAATCGATCCACACCGGAAAAAAGGTTCGCACGTTTGACCTCGTCCCAGCATGGAACCTGGGTGCCTTGGGGCGAACGGAGGGCTCTCCGCCGCACCCGAGAGGTTGCCTGCCATCCATTTGACAGTCGCCCAACTGACGGACCAGCTCGTCAACGGGATCACTTTGGGGATGCTCTACATCCTCGTTGCCCTGGGGCTCAACATCATTCTGGGGCTCATGGGGGTGATCAACTTCTCCCACGGCGCCTTCTTCATGTTGGGCGCCTATTTGATGTATCAGTTCAACGGGATGCTCGGCTTTTGGCCGGCGATCCTGGTAGCGGCGGTCCTCGTCGGGCTGCTCGGGATGGCGTTCGAGTCGACGCTCATTCGGCCGCTCTACAAGCGAATACCCGAATACACGCTGCTCCTCACCTTCGGAACGGCGCTGATCTTCGCCCAAATCGTCCGTAAGGTCTGGGGCGACGACGCGGTGCGGGTCGACACCCCGGCCTACATCCCGCAGTCGATCAACCTCGGCGGCCTGCAGTTCCCGTTCTACAAAGACGTGTTCTTGGTGCTGCTGACGGTCGTGATCCTCGCCGCCGTCTGGCTGCTGCTCAACAAGACGAACATCGGCATCATCATCCGCGCCGGCACGCGCGACGCGGAGATGGTCAAGATCCTCGGCATCAACATGCCGCTGATGTTCACGCTGGTGTTCGGGATCGGCTCGCTGATGGCCGGACTCGCCGGCGCGCTCGCAGCGCCGATCTACGCGATCCAGCCGAGCCTGGCCTCGCAGTGGATCGTGCTGACCTTCGTCATCGTGATCGTCGGCGGCATCGGCTCGTTCTGGGGCGCGATCGTCGGCGGGCTGCTGATCGGCATCCTCTCGAGCCTGATGGCGCTGCTCTGGCCGCCCGCGGTCGACGTCACCGCCTACATCCTCATGGGGATCATCCTGTTGGTGCGGCCGCGCGGTTTGTTCGGCGTCGAGGGGCTCTTCGAATGACGGCCCAACGACCAGCTCAGGGTGACACGCAGAGGACTCCGGGTGACGCACCGGGCCGCGTTCGCGCCATATTGACTCACCCGCTTCTGTGGACGGCGATCCTGTTTCTGTTCCTCCCGAAAATCGCCGGAGCGAACCCGTTCACCGGACAGTGGAGCGGTTTCGTCGGCATCGCGACGACGATGGTGATCTTCGCGCTGTTCGCCGGCGGCTTCAACCTGCTCTTCGGTCACGTCGGCGAACTCTCGTTCGGCCACGCCATGTTCTTCACGCTCGGCGCGTACACGACGGCGCTCTACACCAACGGCTTCAACGTCCAGGTCCTCGGCCACACGCTCCATCACGACAAGGGCGGGAACCTGGTGCTCGCGCTCGTGCTCTCGCTCGTCATCGCCCTGGCGTGGGCGTGGCTGCTGGCGCGCATCATCGTCCCGCGCTCGAGCGGGATCTACTTCTCGATGATCACGCTGGCGTTCGCGCAGGTGATCTTCTTCATCACCTACCGCTGGAGCGACCTCACCGGCGGTGAGGACGGCCTGCAGAACATCAAGCGGCCGCAGCTCTTCGGCGTCAACTGGCTCTCGAGCTCGGATCACTTCTATTGGTTCGCGGCGGTCTGCGCGTTCGTCGCGCTCTGCGGCCTGTACTGGATCCTGCATTCGCCGTTCGGCAGCGTGCTGCACGCGATCCGCGAGAACAAGCAGCGCGCGCGCTTCCTCGGCTACGACGTCGACAAATACCGCGTGAACGCGTTCGTCCTCTCGGCGATGTTCCCGGCGATCGCGGGCTGGCTGTGGACGTACTTCCAGCAGTCGATCAATCCGGACGCCGGCTCGGTCGAGTACTCGGGCAACGTCGTGATGATGTCGATGCTCGGCGGCATGCAGACGTTTCTCGGGCCGACGCTCGGTGCGTCCGTCTACTACGAGATGCAGAACAACGTCTCGCAGCTCACGAAGTATTGGGAAGCCTGGATCGGCGTCGTGTTCGTCGTCTTCGTCCTGGTCGGGCCGCGCGGCATCATGGGGCTCGTCGACGACATCCGGCACTACGGGTTTGCCACGGCGATTCGCCGCGGTTTCTCGCGCAAGGCGCGCGTCGAGACGGAGATGCAGGAAGAGCTCCCGCCGGTCGTCGAGGACGAGCCGGCCGCCACGGGGTCGGTGCACTGATGGCGAGCAACGGCGTGATCTTCCGTACCGAGGGTCTGACCCGGCGTTTCTCCGGGTTCACCGCGGTCAACAACGTCTCGATCGAGATCCCCGAAGGCGGCGTCCGTACGATCATCGGCCCCAACGGCGCCGGCAAGACGACCTTCTTCAACCTGCTCAGCGGCATGCTGCCGCCGAGCGAAGGGCGCATCTGGTTCCGCGACCGCGAGATCACCAAGCTCCTGGCCTACCAGCGGGCGCGCCTGGGCATCGCCCGCTCGTTCCAGATCACGAACATCTTCGGCCACCTCACCGTGTTCGAAAACGTGCGGCTCGCGGCGCAAGCCGTCAACGACGGCAAGGCGAACTTCTTCCTCCCGGCCTCGCGCATGGGGAAACTCGACGAGACGACGGAGCGGGTGCTGCACGACGTCGGCCTGTGGGATGCCCGCGCCGCGCTCGCCGAAAATCTTTCGCACGGCGATCAGCGCCGGCTCGAGATCGGCCTGGTGATCGCCAGCGATCCGCCGGTCCTCTTGCTCGACGAACCGCTCGCCGGGATGTCGCCGACCGAAACGCACGAGACGGTCGAGCTGATCCAGCGCATCTCGCCGGGACGCACAATCCTCTTGGTGGAGCACGACATCGACGTCGTGATGTCGATCTCGACCACGATCACCGTCCTCCAAACCGGCGCCGTCTTGGCAACCGGCACGCCCGCCGAAATCCGCGGCAACGAAGCCGTGCAGCGCGCATACCTGGGAGAATTGGCCTAGCATGCTTCTCGAACTTGACCGCGTCAACGCGTATTACGACAAGAGCCATGTCTTGCAGAGCGTTTCGCTGGAAGTGGACGAGGGTGAAGTCGTCGCGCTGCTCGGGCGCAACGGGTCGGGGCGTTCGACGACGTGCAAGACGATCATGGGGCTGGTCCAGGCGAAGACCGGCACGATCCGGTTCAAGGGCAAGGAGATCACGAACAAGACGCCGTTTGCGCTCGCGCAGCTGGGGATCGCGTTCGTTCCGGAAGACCGCCGCATCTTTCCGAACCTCACCGTCGGCGAAAACCTGCGTCTGGCGTCGCTCGCGGGGCGCAAAGGTCACTGGACGGAGAAGCGCGTGTACGAGACGTTCGCGGTGCTCGGCGAACGCCGCGACAAACCCGCGAAGCTCTCGGGCGGCGAGCAGCAGATGCTCGCGATCGCGCGCGCGCTCATCGCCAATCCCGACATCATCCTGCTCGACGAGCCGATGGAAGGGCTCGCGCCGCTCATCGCGCGCGATGTGGAAGCGGTCGTGCGCGCGATCCGCGACGAGGGCCACACAATCTTGCTGGTCGAGCAGAACGCGCACGTCGCGATGAGCCTCTCCAGCCGCGGCTACGTCCTCTCGAACGGCCGCGTCGTCGGTTCGGGAACGATCGCGGAGCTCAAAGCCGACGAGGCGATGATGCAGCGCTACCTCGCCGTCTGAGCCGTCACCGGAACCTTTGCCCGCGCTGGCGTATCGTACTCGACGTATGGTGACGACCGAGATCGTGCGCGAGGCGCTCAAGGACGTGGAAGACCCCGAGCTCCACATGGGCATCCTGGACCTGGGGCTCGTCTACGACGTCGCGTGCGAGGGATCGCAGGGTGAGGACGTCACCGTCACGATGACGCTGACGTCGCCGATGTGCCCGGTCGGCCCGATGTTCAAGCAGGCGGTCCTCAGCAAAGTCGAGAGCGTCGAGGGCGTCAAGAACGCCAACGTGGAGATCACGTTCAGCCCGCCTTGGGATCCCAAAACGATGGCGAGCGACGACGTAAAGCTGGCCCTCGGGATCTGGTAGTTCCGCAACGCTGACCCGCGGCGGGTAACGCCGCGGAGCCTGCCTGCCGATTCATCGGAGGTGCGGGCTTACCGTTTGCGCTGCACCGGGTGCGGTGCGCAATACGACGACGACGGCATCCGCTTGGACTGCTCGCGGCTGCACGGGCCGGCGCTCCTGCGCACGGTCTACGCCGAGCGGACCTTTTCGCGCGCCGACCTCCCGTCGATGGCGCGCTACCGTTCTTGGCTTCCGCTGGGGCGAGACGTCGCGACGAAAGCCCGCACCGGCGTGTACCGCAGCGAAGCGCTCGGTGTGCGGCTGGGCCTGCGCCGGCTCTGGATCGCCTTCAGCGGCTGGTGGCCCGAGCGTGGGGCGACCTTGGAGAGCGCGACGTTCAAGGAGCTCGAAGCGGTGGCCGTCCTCGGACGCCTCGCGCCCGGCGAGCGCCGCACGATGGTCATTGCGTCGGCCGGCAACACGGCGGCGGCGTTCGCCCAGATCGCGACCGACCACGACCTCCCGGTGCTGATCGTGATCCCACTCGACGCCTGGGCCGGGCTCGCGGCGCAGGTGCGGATGGGACCGACCGTCCGCGTCGCGGCGGTCGAGGACGGAACGTACGACGACGCGATCGTCATCGCCAAAGCGCTCGCCGCTCGCGACGGCTACGTCTTCGAGGGCGGCGTGCGCAACGTCGGCCGCCGCGACGGGATGGGCACCGCGCTGCTCGCCGGGGTCGAAGCGATTGGGGCGCTGCCCGATGCCTACGTCCAGGCCGTCGGAAGCGCGGCGGGCGCCCTGGCCGCCCACGAGGCGGCGCTGCGTCTGGTCGACGACGGCCGGTACGGAACCCGTCTGCCGCGCTTGCTGCTCGCGCAGAACGCGCCGTTCACGCCGATCCACGATGCATGGTCGCGGCGCAGCGCCGCGCTCGACGAGCGCAGCCCGCTGGTCGCACGCGATCAGCTCGCCCGCATCGGCGCCGCGGTCCTCTCCAATCAAGCGCCGCCGTACGCGACCGCCGGCGGCGTGCGCGAAGCGCTGGCCCAA
>JAQBPL010000152.1 GCA_028287545.1 Vulcanimicrobiota bacterium
CGATCCCCGACGCGGAGACGTCGACGAGATGCTCGCGCGAGAGTTTCGCGGTCGAGGTCGCGCGCCGGTTGACGAGCGGGCGCAGTCCGGCGAACGTCGCCAGCACGTCGGCGCGGACGAGCGGCGCTTCCAGATAGTCGTTCACCGTCGCCAGGATGTAGGCGATCTCGTCCTCGCTTGGGAGCGGATCGGACTCCGGCACCGAGACGGGGACGTCGGTTGTACCGATGACGACGTGACCGTGCCACGGGAGTGCGAACAGCACGCGACCGTCGCTCGTCCTCGGAACCAGCAGCGCGGCGTGCGCGGGACCGAGCGCCGCGGCCCGAACGACGACGTGCGAACCGCGGCTGTGCGCGAGCAGGCGCGGCGCGCCGGGTTCGTCGAGCGCGCAGAGTTCGTCGACGAAGATCCCCGTCGCGTTGATGGTGACCCGCGCGCGAATCGTGAGTTCGGCGCCCGACTCGCCGTCGACGGCGTGCACGCCGATGACGTGCCGGTTCGCGTCGTAGGCGAAGCCCGTCGCGCGGACGTAGTTCGCCACCGTCGCGCCGGCATCAGTCGCAGTGCGTGCCAGCGCGATCGCCAGCCGCGCGTCGTCGAACTGACCGTCGTGATACGCGACGCCGCCGCGCAGCCCGCGTGAGCGCAGCGCGGGGATGCGGGTTCGCGCGCCGGCGGACGAGATGATGCGGCTCCGTCCGAAGTCCGATCTGCCCGCGAGCAGGTCGTACGCCGCGAGCCCGAGGCCGTAGTACGGCACGTCGATCCGGCGATAGGCGGGCACGACGAATTCGAGATCGTCGACGAGGTGCGGCGCATTGCGGCGCAATGCCGCGCGCTCGTGCAGCGCCTCGCGAACGAGCCCGACGTCGCCTTGCTGCAGGTAGCGCACGCCGCCGTGGACGAGCTTGGTCGAGCGGCTCGACGTGGCGTTCGCGAAGTCGCCGGCATCGATCAGCGCGGTCGCGTAGCCGCGTGACGCGGCGTCGACCGCCGCACCGAGTCCGGTGGCGCCGCCGCCGATCACCAGCACGTCGAAGCGTTCCTCGGGCAGCCGGCCCAGCGCGTCCTCGCGGTTCATCCCCGGCTCCGCTCGACCGCGCGCCTCCAACCGGTCAGCAGCGTGTCGCGCTGCGCCGCGCCGATCGCCGGAGCGAAGCGCGCGCTCTCACGCCATTGCCGTGCGACCGTGTCGACGTCGTCCCAAAAGCCGACCTGCAGGCCGGCGAGGTAGGCTGCGCCGAGTGCCGTCGTTTCCAACACGGCGGGCCGTACGACCGGAACGTTCAACAGGTCCGCTTGAAACTGCATCGTCAAGCCGTTCACCGCGGCTCCGCCGTCGACGCGGAGCTCCTTGAGCGTGATCCCCGCGTCGCGCTCCATCGCGCGAACGACGTCGGCCGTCTGGTACGCCATCGCCTCGAGTGCCGCGCGCGCCAGATGCGCTCGCGTGGTGCCGCGCGTCAGCCCGCTGATCGTGCCGCGCGCGAGCGGATCCCAATACGGCGCGCCGAGGCCGGTGAACGCGGGGACGAAGTAGCAGCCGCCGTTGTCGTCGGCCTCTCGCGCCAGCGCCTCGACGTCCTCCGCGCCGGCGATGATCCCGAGTCCGTCGCGCAGCCATTGCACGGCCGCGCCGGTGACGAAGATCGAACCTTCGAGCGCGTACGTCACGCGCGTGCGCTCGAAACCGAACGCGATCGTGGCGATGAGGCCGTGTTCGCTGTGCACGACGCGCTCGCCGGTGTTCAGCACGACGAACGAGCCCGTGCCGTAGGTGTTCTTGGCGAGACCAGGCGCGAAGCCGGCCTGGCCTACGAGCGCGGCCTGCTGATCGCCCGCGACCCCCGCGATGCGAAGCGGCGCGCCAAACAGCCCCGGTTCCGTGACGCCGAAGTCGGCGGTGCACGGCAGCACCTCGGGCAGGAGCGCGCGCGGGATGGCGAGCGCGGCGAGCAGCTCGTCGCTCCACGTCAGGCGGTGGATGTTGAAGAGCATCGTGCGCGAAGCGTTGGTGAGGTCGGTGACGTGGCGCTTTCCGCCGGTCAGGTTCCAGATCAGCCACGAATCGACCGTGCCGAAGGCGATCTCGCCGGCGACGGCGCGCTCGCGCAATCCTTCGACGTTGTCCAGCAGCCACGCGATCTTGGTGGCGGAGAAGTACGGGTCGAGCAGCAGTCCCGTCTGCGCGGTGACGAGCTCGCCGACGCGGCGCGCGCGCAGCGCGTCGCACATCGCAGCGGTGCGCCGGTCCTGCCACACGATCGCGTTCGCGACCGGTTCGCCGCTCGCCCGATCCCACAGGATCGTCGTCTCGCGCTGATTGGTGATGCCGATCGCCGCGACGTCCCTCGCCGAGAGCCCCGCGTTGCGCAGCGCTCCTTGTGCCACGTCGCGTTGCGACGTCCAAATCTCGCGCGCATCGTGCTCGACCCACCCCGGCTGCGGAAAATGCTGCGCGAACTCACGCTGATCGAACCCGACGACTTGCCCGTCGCGATCGAACACGATCGCGCGCGACGACGTCGTCCCCTGATCGAGCGCGAGGATGAATCTCGTGTCACGCTGGGCGGTAATCGTGTCACCCTGAGCTTGTCGAAGGGCCCTCGTCATCGATCGTGCCGCACGGTAACGTTTGTCGCGCGGCACCATGCTTGACGAGGCCCCTTCGACAAGCTCAGGGTGACACGATTACAGCCCAGCGTGGCAGGGCAACTCACAAACGGAACGCGTCCGCGCCGCCGGGGTCGGGGAAGATTTTGCCGGGGTTCATGATGCCGAGCGGGTCGATCGCGTCTTTGATCTTCCGCATGAGGGCCAGGCCGTCGGGGCCGACGTCCAGTTCCATGAACTGCTTCTTCAGGAGTCCGATGCCGTGTTCGCCGGAGAGCGTGCCGCCAAGTCCGACCGCTGTCTCGAAGATCGCGCGGGCGGCGGCGGCGACGCGGGTCATCTCCTCGCGGTCGCGTTTGTCGCACAGGATGTTCGGATGCAGATTGCCGTCGCCGATGTGGCCGAACTGCGGGATCTCGAGCCGGTACTCCGCGGCGATCTCGCGCACGCGGGTCACCATCTCGACGATGCGGCTGCGCGGCACGCAGATGTCCTCGCCGAGTTTGTTCGGTCGCCGTCGCGCGAGCGCGGGCGAGATCGAGCGCCGCGCGGTCCACAGCCGCTCCGACTCCGCGTCGCTCGCCGCGACCGTCACGTCGCGCGCGCCATGCTCGCGCACGATCGCGCCGATCGCGGCGATCTCTTCGTTGACGACGCTCTCGTGGTTGCCGTCGGCGCCGAAGATCAGAATCGCGTCCGCGTCGAGCGGGAGGCCGATCGGGCTATTGTCCTCGATGCAGCGGATCGTGAGCGCGTCGAGCAGCTCGACGGCGGTCGGCACGATCCCGCTCGCCATCACGGCGGTCGTCGCGCGCGCGGCGTCTTCGATGCGGTCGAATACCGCCAGCGCCGAGCGCGCGATGCGCGGCTTCGGGATCAGTTTGAGGGTGATCTCCGTGATCGTCCCGAGCGTCCCCTCGGCACCGGTGAACAGCCGGCGCAAATCATAGCCCGTGACATTTTTCACTGTGCGGCCGCCGGTGCGGATCGGCGTCCCGTCCGGCAGCACGACCTCGAGCGCGAGCACGTAGTCGCCGGTCACCCCGTACTTGAGGCCGCGCGCGCCGCCGGCGTTTTCCGCGACGTTGCCGCCGATCGCGCTTTGCTTGAGGCTCGACGGGTCGGGAGGATAGAACAGGCCGATCCGCTCGACCTCGGCCTGCAGCTTCGCGGTGATCACGCCGGGCTGCACGACTGCGACCCCGTCGATCGGATCGATCGCCAGGATGCGGTCCATGCGCGCGACGCCCAGTACGATGCTGCCGTCGAGCGGGACGGCGCCCCCGGAGAGCCCGCTCCCCATCGCTCGCGGCGTCAGCGGGATGCGCCGCTCGGTCGCTATGCGGTGGACCGCACACACCTGGGCGGTCGTCGTCGGGAGGACGACCAGGGGCGGGGTGCGCTCGTAGAAGGTCCCGTCGAAGCCGTAGGCGATCAGGTCTTCAGCCGCGGTCAACAGCCCCCCGGGCACGGCTGCGCGAAGTGTGTCCAGGAGCTCGGCATCGAAGGCCGGCGTGCCCTCAGCCCTTCGATGGGTCATCGGTCGTAGATTCGGCACGGCCGCCGAGGTACACTCGTTCGGCGGGCCGCGCGCCCGCGGTGCTTTTTATACCGGAGGAATCGTGGCAGACGTCGTGACGTCCGAGTACCGGCTCTCGACCGAGACGGGTCTCAAAAACTTCGTATCCGCTGCGCTCGAGAAGGTCGGCGTCACCCCCGCGGATGCGGCGATCGTCGCGGACGTGCTCGTCGCCGCCGACCTGCGGGGCATCGAATCGCACGGCGTTGCGCGGCTCGAGTCATACTACGTCAGCCGGATTCGCGCCGGGCAGCTCGACCCCACCCCCAAGGTGACTACCGCGCGTGAGACCGCGACGTCGATCCTGGTCGACGCGGGGAACGGCCTCGGCCACCCGGCCGCCAAACGCACGATGGAGAGCGTTCTCGACAAAGCGGCGCAGACCGGTGCGGCGTTCGGGGCGATCCGCAATTCGAACCACTACGGCATCGCCGGCTATTACGCGATGATGGCGCTCGACCGCAACATGATCGGCATCGCGTCGACGAACAGCGTGCGCTACGGCGCGCCG
>JAQBPL010000021.1 GCA_028287545.1 Vulcanimicrobiota bacterium
GGCGTGCGGGTCGTCGACAAGCATTCCTCGGGCGGCGTCGGCGATACGGTCTCGCTGGTCGCGGTGCCGCTCGCCGCAGCCTGCGGCGTGCCGGTCGCGAAACTCTCGGGCCGGGCGCTCGGGCACACCGGCGGGACGCTCGACAAACTCGAGGCGATTCCCGGCGTGCGGACCGATCTCTCGCCGGCCGCGTTCGTCGCCCAGGTCGAGGGGATCGGGTGCGCCATCGCGGCGCAGTCGGCTCGGCTGGTTCCGGCCGACCGGCGGCTCTACGCCCTGCGCGACCGGACCGGCACCGTGCCGTCGACCGGGCTGATCGCGAGTTCGATCGTCTCGAAAAAGATCGCCGGCGGCGCGGACGCGATCGTCTTCGACGTCAAAGCCGGGCGCGGCGCGTTCATGCGCACGGTCGAGGACGCGCTGGCGCTCTCGGAGACGCTGGTTGGGCTGGCGGCCCGGTTCGGGCGGCGGGCCTCGGCGCTGGTGAGCGACATGGAAGAGCCGCTCGGCGCGGCCGTCGGCACCGGGATCGAAGCGGTCGAAGCGCGCGACTTTCTGCGCGGCGACGACCGCGATCCGCGGCTGGCGGAGGCGATCTTCGCGGTCGTCCACGAGATGCTCCGCGTCGGCGGCGTCGCGGACGAGGAGATCGCGCCGCGCACGCTCGACGCACTCGGATCGGGTGCGGCCTACGAGCGCTTCGCGCTGTTGGTCGAAGCCCAGGGCGGCAGCCGCGCGGCGCTCGACGGCCTTTCGGTAGACGGGCGGCGCACGAGCGCCCTGGCCGGCCGGTCCGGCGTCGTCACCGCCATCGACGCCGTGGCGATCGGCGAGCAGGCACGCGAGCTGGTCGCCGCGAGCGGCCCGTTCGCCGGGATCCGGATCACGGCGCGGGTCGGAACGCCCGTCCGCGCCGGCGAGGTGCTGGCCGAATGTATCGGCGAGGGCGTGCCCGCCGCGACGATCGCGGCGGCGTTCACCCTCGGCGACGCCGCGCCCGCCGCGCGACCGCTGGTCGCGAAGATGGTGCGGGATGCGCAGATCGCCGTGCCGTCGAACGGGCTGCGCTCATGAGCGGGCGCATCGTCGTCACCGGAGCCGCCGGCCTGATCGGCAGCGCGCTCGTGCGGCAGTTGAACCTGGAAGGCATCGACGACATCGTCGCGGTCGATCGGCTCGGCACGAGCGAGAAATGGCGTCACCTCGTCCCGTTGCGCTTTGCCGACTACCTCGACGCCGAGGAGTTCTTCCCGCGCATCGCAGCGGATCCGAACGCGTTCGGGAAGGTCGCGGGGGTCTTCCACTTGGGTGCCTGCTCCTCGACGACGGAACGCGATGCGTCGTATCTCATCGCGAACAACGTGCGCCGCTCGCAGGAGATCGCGCGCTGGGCGATCGCGCGCGACGCGCGCTTCGTGTACGCGTCGTCGGCCGCGACCTACGGTGCGCGCGAGAGCGACCTGCGCGAGGACCTCGACCCGCGCGAGCTTCGCCCGCTGAACATGTACGGGTATTCGAAGCACCTCTTCGACCTGTGGATGCGGCGCGAAGGGTTGCTGCAGCGCGCGGTCGGGATCAAATACTTCAACGTGTACGGGCCGAACGAAGATCACAAGGGATCGATGCGCAGCGTCGTGGCAAAAGCCTACGAGCAGCTCGGCGAGCAGCCGGCGATCGAACTGTTCAAGAGCTACCGGCCGGGAATCGCCGACGGCGAGCAGACGCGCGACTTCCTCTACGTCAAGGACGCCGCCGCGATCACCGCGTATCTCGGCCGCACCGCCGCGGCCGCCGGACTCTACAACGTCGGCGCGGGGCGCGACCGTTCGTGGAACGATCTCGCGCGCGCCGTGTTTGCCGCGCTCGATCGTCCCGCGCGCATCGCGTACGTCGAGATGCCCGAAGCGCTGCGCGGGAAGTATCAGTACCGGACCGTCGCGACGGTCGATCGCCTGCGCGCGGCGGGCTGGACCCGCGAGCCGACCTCGCTCGAAGACGGCGTCGCCGACTACGTGCGCAACTACCTGACGACCGGCGCCGTGCTCGGCGGCGAATCCGCCGCTGCGAGCCCGCTGCCGACGTTCTCCGCCACGAGGTAGAGCGGCCGGCCTTTGATCTCGTCATAGACGCGGCCGACGTATTCGCCCAGGATGCCGATCGTGATCAGCTGCACGCCGCCCAAGAACAGGATCGCGAAGATCGTCGACGTGTAGCCCGGCAAGTTGTAGCCGGTGAAGATGCGGATGCCGATTTCGACTAGGCCGACGATGAAGGCTACGCCGCTCACGATGAAGCCGAACCAGGTCGCCAAGCGCAGCGGAATCTCGCTGAACGCGGTGATCCCGTCGATGGCGAACCGTACCATCTTCGAGATCGGATACTTCGATGCGCCCGAGAAGCGCTCGGCGCGGTCGTACTCGATCCCCGTCTGGCGGTAGCCGACCCACGAGACCAAGCCGCGAATGAACCGGTGCCGTTCGCGCGAGTCACGCAGCGCCGCCACGACGCGCCGGCTCATCAGCCGGAAGTCGCCGGTGTCGACCGGGATCGACACGTTGGTCAGCCGTCGGATCGTCCGGTAGAACAGTGCGGCGGTCAACAGCTTGAACCGGCTCTCGCCCTCCCGCCGCCGGCGGGTCGCGTAGACGACGTCGTAGCCCTCGCGGAATTTCCCGAGGAACGCTTCGATGAGCTCGGGCGGGTCTTGCAGATCGCCGTCCATCAACACCACGGCGTCGCCACTCGCTGCGTCGAGGCCGGCCGTCGCCGCGATCTGGTGCCCGAAGTTCCGAGAAAGCGAGATGATCCGCAGGTGCGGATCGGCCGCGGCTGCGTCGAGGAGGATCGCCAGCGTCGCGTCCCGGCTGCCGTCGTCGACGCAAATCAGCTCCCAGGCGGCCGGCTGGGTCGTCAGCCCTTCAACCACCGTGCGGAGGCGGCGGAGCAGTTCTCCAACGTTGTCTGCTTCGTTGTAGAGCGGGACCACAATGCTGAGCGTGGCCGCGGCATCACGGCGGACGATGACGCTAGGCGGGGAAGAGATCACCCACTCATGTTCTCGCCGTTTGCCGCCCTGGCCCTCGCAGTCGTGCTGCTCGCCCAGGCCGGCTTGCCCGACCCGAGCGTCCCGCCCTCGCCCGTCGCTACCACGGTCGCCGCCGACGAACTGCGCCACGTCGGCGCCACGCCGCCGCCGCACGGGTACCCGAAGATTCACGACATCGCCCTCTCCTCGACCGACATCAAAGCCGGATCGCGGGTGCACGGGAGCGTCGTCACCTCCCCGAACGTCGGCTACGTCGAGGCGCGGATCGAGAACTACAACCTGGCGATGCATGCCGACGGTGAGGGCCGCTTCTCGCTCGCCTACACGGTGCCGTGGTGGCTGCCGCCCTGGCTGCGGCACGGCTACACGCTGCAGATCGTCGCCCGCTCCATCGACGGGGTCGAAGTCATCCGGCCGATCGGCATCCGCGTACACTAAACGGGCGATGCGGCGATCCGGGTTCGTCCTGGGGACTGCGGCGAGCATCGCGCTGCAGCGCCTGCCCGCGCGGGCTGCGGAATGGTCGTACAGCTACGCCCACAACCTGCCGGTCGGACACCCGCTGCACATCCGCACCGTGCAGATGTGGCACGAGGTGCGTGACGCGACGCGCGGGCGGCTCGACGTCACGGTGTTCCCCAACAACCAACTGGGTGCGGATCCCTCCGCGCTCGCGCAGCTCCGTTCCGGTGCGATCCAGTTCTTCACCGCATCGGGCGGGCTGATCGGCAGCGTCGTTCCGCTCGCGCAGATCGAGAACGTCGGCTTCGCGTTTCACGACGCGCCGGCTGCGTTCCGCGCGATGGACGGCGAGCTCGGCGCGATCGTGCGCGCGGCGATCGGCGCGAAAGAGCTCGTCGCGCTCGACCGCATGTGGGACAACGGGATGCGCCAGATCACCGCGAGCACGAAGCCCGTCGTGAGCGTCGGCGACCTCGCCGGCTTCAAGATCCGCACGCCGCCGAGCGCGCTCTGGGTCGACCTGTTCCAAACTCTCGGCGCCGCCCCAACGCCGATCCCGGGCGCCGAACTCTACCTCGCGCTGCAGACGCACGTCGTCGATGGTCAGGAGAACGCGCTGGCCGGGATCGAGGCGACCCGGCTGTACGAAGTGCAGAAGTATCTCTCGTTCACCAACCACATGTGGGCCGGCTATTGGATGCTCGCGAACGGCGAAGCGTGGAAGGCGCTGCCGCCCGACGTGCAGGCGATCGTGGTGCGCGCGAACGCGCGCTACGCGGCGAAGCAGCGGCGCGACGTCGCGCTGCTCAACGATTCGCTGGCCGATAAACTGCACCGCCGCGGCCTCGAAATGCACCACGTCGAACAGCGGCCGTTTCGCGAGAAGCTGCGCCCGTTCTACGCCAAGTGGAAAGCCGACTTCGGCGACCGCGCCTGGTCGGCGCTCGAGCGCTTCACAGGGACGCTGACGTGACGCATGTCATTGGCTTGGCGGGGTGGTGAGGCTAGCGCGAGTTACAGGGGCTTGCGACGATGTTGTTGCCGATGTTTCCGCCGTTCGCGCGCAGGTTGGCGAGCGCCGTCGCGATCGCGTTGTTCAACTCCGGGCCCTTTCCAGTTCCGAAGCGGATGCCGTCGACCGCCACGGCCGCGCATTTGCTCGCGCCGGAGAACTTCAGCATGATGATGCAGTTGTTCGCGCCGGCGGACTGCTGATTGCATTTCGAGAGCGCTTCGTAGACGGAGGCGTCCTCGTTCCGAGCGTCCGTGGACACGCCGACGATGCGCGTATTGGGCTGCATCGCGATGGCGCCGAACGCCGAGCCGCTCGCACCGAACGAGCCGCCGCCGCCGACTGCGTCGCCAACGTTGACCGGTCCGGCTGCACCAGCCGGCGCGGCCGGCGAGCCGGTACCCGCGCCCGCGCCGGGCGCGGCGCCCGTCGCGCCCGCCGCGATCGTCTGCGGCGCCGCGAGCGGCGTGCCGGAGGTCGAGAACGTCTTCGTCCACGCTACGCCGGGCGTCCAGATCGCGTCGTCGCTAAAGCGAACGCTCGCGACGGTGATCTTCTCGACTCTCATCTGCCGAATCTGCTGCGCCGTCCAGTTCAGGGCGTATGTCCAGCAGATGTCGTCGATGTTGATGCCCGGTGAGTACTTGCCGGATTTCGTCACCTCGAACGACTGCAATTGAGCATGGAAGTCATCGTAGAAGCGAAGGTCGACCTTGATCGCGGCAACATCTTTGTTCGAGATGTTCCGCCACGACAAGCACTGATGGAACGTCCGATCGGTGCGAGACTCGATCGACGAGGAGTACAGCACGATCGGCGAAGCGTCGTTTCCGACGAATTGGGCTTGCACGCGAAACGGCTCGGCAACGAACGCCGGGCCGCTCGCGGAATTGCACTTCGAGACGAGGACCGGCCCCACCTGATTCATCTTGCGCATGGCGTCGTTCTCGGCTTCGGCGGGAGTGTTGCCGCGTCCCCAATTGTAACCGTCCCTCGATGGGGTCTGCACGATGGCTGCGCAGCGGTGCGCGGAGAACTCGACCTCGACGCGACAGTCGTTCGCGCCGTTCGTGTTCTGGTTGCAGTTCTGCAGGGCGGTGGTCCGAGCGGTGGCAGAGTCGGGAGCGTCGGCCATCCAGCCGAACTCCATGTGGTTGCCCACCGCGATCGCGCCCCACTTCTCGGCGGCCTGCGCGCGGCCCGCGGAGCAGACCCCGATCGAGACCGCGAGCATCACGGCAAGCAAAATCTTCAGAAGTCTCAAGAGTATCTCCCACGCGAGCGAACGCGCCGTCTTATTAGACGCCTGTTCGAGCGAGCCCTACCAGCCTCGGGTTTGACGCGCTGACAAAGGGGGCCCTTCGACGAGCTCAGGGTGACAAAGATTGGAGTGCGGCGAGCGTTTCTGCGTGGAAGGTTGTTTGATATGCGACCATGTCGGTGACGTCCGGGAAGCGTGGGTCGTGGCGGTTCGGGGCGAGTACGTAGCGGTTGCCTTCGCGAATGAGCGTTCCGCGCCGTACTAGGCGTGCCAGCGCTTCGTCGACGACGCGCGCGGCGTCGCGGGCGAGTTCGGGGTCGACGAAGGCGGCGCGCGGCAGCGCGTCGCCCGCGCGTGTGACGCCGTCGCGCGCCTCGTCCGCGTCGAACGGCAAATTCACGGCCGTCAGCCACGTTGCCAAGAGCGCGCTCGTCGTCACCGGCCGCGCCGCGGCGAGCGAGGTCCCCAGATCCTTCGGATCTGCGGGCCGCACGACGCGATAGAGCATGGAGAGCCGGCGCCCGCGGAACGGGTCGAACGCGATCGCCGCGAACCAGACGTCGGCGATCGGTGCGAGGTGCTCGACGATCCCTCTGAGCGGACGCAGCCGCCCGTCCGTGCTGTACGCTCCCTCCGGCGTGACGTAAAACGTCGCGCCGCGGCGGACGAGATCGACGATTCGCGCGATGTCCGCGTCGATCTGCGCGCGCAGCTCCGTCAGCAACTCGCGGCGATACGGTTCGAAGACGTGCGAGAGTTTGACGCGCACGTCCGAGGCGGCGAAGAAGCGCGGCGCGAACAGGTCGCCGGTCCGCGTCGCGCCCGGCGGCACCGCGGCCAGCGCGTCGTCGCGCAGGATGGCGGCGAGGTCGAGGTCGCCGTGGCGCTGCCGCACGGAGAAGGCGATGCTGCGCAGCGGCCGCGACGAGAGCTCGTTCTCGAGCGGATACATACCGAGCGCGGTGAAGAACGGCCCCGCGTTGACGGTGCGCATGAACGCGAACGCCGGCAGCCGCGA
>JAQBPL010000197.1 GCA_028287545.1 Vulcanimicrobiota bacterium
TACCTGACCGCCGGCGAGTCGCACGGAGCGGCGCTGGTCGGCATCATCGAAGGCGTCCCGAGCGGCCTCCCGATCGATCTCGCGACGCTGCACGCCCAAGCCGTGCGCCGCAAGCTCGGCTTCGGGCGCGGCAACCGGCAGAACATCGAGACCGACGAGGTCCGCATCGTCACCGGCGTGCGGCGCGGCAAGACGATCGGCAGCCCGATCGCGCTGATCATCGAGAACCGCGATCACGTCCGCTGGTCGGAGATCATGCGCGTCGACGCACCCGAAGACGGCGCGCCCGCCGCCCGCGCCGTGCACGTCCCGCGGCCGGGTCACGCCGATCGCATCGGCGGGATCAAATACGACCGCGACGACCTGCGCGACGTGCTCGAACGCGCCAGCGCGCGCGAAACGGCGATGCGGGTCGCGCTCGGCACGGTCGCGCGGACGCTGCTCGGCGCGCTCGGCGTAACGCTGGCCAGTCGCGTCGTGCGGATCGGCAGCGCGGTCGACGAATCGCCGTGGCGTGACGTCGCGATCGAGGAGATCGACGCCTCACCGGTGCGCGCGCTCGACGCGGACGCCGCGGCGGCGATGGTGCGCGAGATCGAGGACGCGCGCGCGAACGGCGACGCGCTCGGCGGCGTGTTCGAGGTCGTCGCGCAGAACGTTCCGGTCGCGCTCGGATCGTACGTGCAGTGGGATCGGCGCCTCGAAGGTGAGGTGGCGCGCGCGTTCATGTCGCTCAACGCGATCAAGGGCGTCGAGATCGGCCTGGGCTTCGGGGCCGCCGCACGGCGCGGCTCGGAGGCGCACGACGCGTACGAACCCGATCCGCAGACGCGCACCCGGTATCGTACCAATCGTGCGGGCGGCATCGAAGGCGGGATGACGACCGGTCAACCGATTGTGGTGCGGGTCGGGATGAAGCCGATCGCCACGCTGATGAAGCCGCTCGATTCGGTCGACCTGCGCACCGGCGAAGCGGTGAAGGCGCACATCGAACGCGCCGACACCTGCGCCGTGCCGGCCGCGGCGGTGATCGGCGAATCGCTGCTCGCGCTCGTCTTGGCGGAGGCGGTGCTCGAGAAATTCGGCGGCGACTCGCTCGGCGAACTCGTCGAGCGCGTGCGCGCTTGGGAGACGACTGCTCGTGCCCGGTAACATCTACCTCTGCGGCTTCTCCGGCGCGGGGAAGACGAGCGTCGCTCCGCTGCTCGCCGCGCTGCGCGGGATCGACGCCGTCGACGTCGACTCGCTGATCGAGGCCAACGCGGGCCGCAAGATCTCACGGATCGTCGACGAGGACGGCGAGCCCGCGTTCCGCGCGCTCGAACGCGAGACGATCGCGCGCGTCGCGTCGCGCGGCAACGCCGTCGTCTCGCTCGGCGGCGGCGCGCTCGAAGACGGCGCCAACCGGCACGCGATCGCCGAGAGCGGAATCCTGGTCTTCCTCGACGCCTCGCTCGAGATGTGCGCGGCGAACACCGCGCGGCACGCCGGCACGCGGCCGTTGCTGCGCGAGCCGGGCGCCCTCGAGCGCCTGCACGCCGCGCGCCGCCCGCGTTACCTCGATGCCGCGGTCCGCGTCGTGGTCGATGGCATCACGCCGCACGCCGCCGCCCACGCCGTCGACGCCGCGCTGCGGGACGAGCGGATCGTCCACGTTCCGACGCTGCGGCCGTACGACGTCGCGATCGGCGCGAGCGTGATCGAAACGTTGCCGCAGCGGATCGCACCGCTGACCGGCGGCCGCGCGGTCATCGTCGTCGATCACGCGATCGAAGCCCTCGGCACGCGCGTCGCGCGCGCCTACCACGATGCCGGCGTCCACGCGACGCTCTTCGCGGTGCCGGCGGACGAATCGCTCAAGTCGCTCGCGTCGCTCGGCGAGCTGTACGCGCACTTCGTCGACTCACAGCTCGACCGGCGCGGCGTCGTCGTCGGCATCGGCGGCGGCACGATCGGCGACGCGGTCGGCTTCGCCGCGGCGACCTATCAGCGCGGCGTCCCGTTCGTCGCAATCCCTACCACCCTGCTCTCCGCGGTCGACGCCGCGATCGGCGGCAAGACCGCGATCAACCTGGCCGCCGGGAAGAACCTGGTCGGAACGGTGACGCAGCCAGCGCTCGTCGCGATCGCGCCGCACACGCTGCGCTCGCTTCCGCGCCGCGACGTCGTCTCCGGCTACGGCGAGATGCTGAAGTACGGCCTGGCGCTCGACGCGGAGCTCTATCGCGCGCTGCGCGCCGGTGAGGCGGCGCTAATCGACGATCCCGCAACCGCGCTCGACGCGATCGCGCGCTGTGTCGAGCTGAAGGCCGACGTCGTCGCGCGCGACGAGGAGGACCGCACCGGAATTCGCGCGGTGCTGAACTTCGGGCACACGGTCGGGCATGCGCTCGAGAAGGTCGCCGGATACGGCACGCTGCGGCACGGCGAAGCGGTGATCGTGGGAATGCGCGCGGCGCTGGCGCTCTCGGTACGGCGCGGTCTGCTCGGTGCGCACGTCGCGGCCGAACCCGACGCGCATCTGGCCGCGCTGCCGGTGCCGAACGAGTGGCGTTCGCTCGATGCCGAGGCCGTCGTCGCGGCGACGCGCGGCGACAAGAAGCGGCATGCCGGCGGAACGCAGTACGTCCTGCTCGACGCGATCGGTCACTCGACGCTCGACGACGGCGTGCAGCTCGACGACGTGCGCGCCGTGCTCGCGGAGATCGGATTGCGATGAACGTTCTGGTTGTCAATGGTCCGAACCTGAACCTGCTCGGCGAGCGCGAACCGGAGATCTACGGCCGCACGACGCTGGCCGAACTCGAGCGCACGGTGGAGGACTACGGACGCACGCTCGGGATGACGCTGCGCTTCTTCCAGTCGAACCACGAAGGTGCGATCATTGACGAGCTGCACGCGCAGCGAACGTGGGCCGACGCGCTGGTGATCAACCCGGCGGCGTTCACCCACTACTCGTACGCGCTTCGCGACGCGCTGCTCGCGATCGGCGTCCCGGCGGCCGAAGTCCACATCTCCGACGTCGACAAGCGCCCCGAAGCGTTCCGCAAGATCTCGGTCGTGCGCGATGTCTGCAAACACGTCTTCAAAGGGATGGGCGTCGGCTCGTACCTCGCCGCGCTCGACGCGTTCGCGCGCGACGGGAGCGCGCGCGAATGATCGAGCGCCGGCTCGGGCGCGACGGCCCGCTCGTCGGCGCGATCGCGCTCGGCTGCATGGGGCTCTCGGAGTTCTACGAACCCGTCCCGGAATCCGAAGCGATCGCGACGATCCATCGCGCGCTCGAGCTCGGCATGACCTTGATCGACACCTCCGACATGTACGGCCGCGGCGAGAACGAACGGCTCGTCGGCCGCGCGCTGCGCGGCCGACGCGAGGGCGCCGTGCTGGCGACGAAGGGCGGATTCCTGCGCCGCGACGACGATCTCGCCTGGCGCGGCATCAACGGCCGGCCCGCGTATCTGAAGGCCGCGTGCGACGCATCGCTGGCGCGCCTGGGTGTCGAGTTCGTCGACCTCTACTACCTGCACCGCGTCGATCCAGACGTCCCGATCGAAGAGAGCGTCGGCGCGATGGCCGAACTCGCCTCGGCCGGCAAGATCCGCCGGATCGGCCTCTCGCAGGTCGATGCGCCCACGCTGAGCCGAGCGGCGGCCGTCGCGTCGATTACCGCACTGCAGAGCGAGTACTCGCTGTTCACGAGGGACGTCGAGCGGAGCGGCGTGCTCGAGGCCGCGCGCGCGCTGGGAGTGACGTTCGTCGCCTACGCGCCGCTCGGCCGCGGGATGTTGACCCGTGCAACGCCGCCGCGCGATGAGCTCGCCGAAGGGGACCTGCGCCGGCGCATCCCGCGCTTCGACGAAGCGAACGTCGCGCACAACATGCAGCTCGTCGATTCGCTGGCGTCGATCGCCCGCGAGCGAAATGTGACGCCGGCGCAATTAGCCCTGGCCTGGGTCGTCGACCGCGCTGACGACGTCGTCGCCCTTCCCGGCTGTCAGCGCGTCGCGCACGCCGAAGAAAACGCCGCAGCCGCCGAGATTCGGCTCGACGCGGGCGCCCGCGCGTCGCTCGATCTGCTCTTCGCCGCCGGCGCCGTCGCGGGCGAGAGAATTCGCTGACGATCAGTCTTTTTTCAGCATTACGGGGTACGCTGGCGAACTGATGACGACGATCGGTGCCCTCTTGCTGTTCGCCGTGACCGCCGTGACCGGCCCCTCGGTTCCTTTGCGCGGAGACGTCGTGTGGACCGCCGATGCGCAATCCAGCGTGAGGCTCTCCGTCTCGCGCCTGCTCTCCGCCAAGGTTACCGGGGCGATTCCGATCGAGTCAGCGACGGTCGTGACGACGGAAAGCGGCGACCGCGCCCCGCTCTCCGTGAACGCGACGCTCGACGCGTCGCGCCTCGATACGCATGACTCCCAGCGTGACGCGCAACTGCGCGGCGCCCAGTTCTTCGACGTCGCGCGCTTTCCGACGATCACCTTCGCTAGCGAGCGGGTCACGGCGACGGGGCCCGGCACCTTCGGCATCGACGGCGAGCTGACGATGCGCGGCGTTACGCACAACCTGCGGCTCGACGGTCGCTTCGCCGGCCTGCACACCGACGCGGACGGCAAGCAGTACGCCCGCTACGAAGCGACCGGCAGTTTCCGCCGCACCGATTACGGCATGACCTACGCGCCAATCATCGTCGGCAACAACGTGCAGCTCAACGTCGACATCGAAGCGGTCCGCCCCTCGTCATGATGCACGATCGTGGCTCATCCTTCGACAAGCTCAGGATGACAACGGGGGGTCCTTCGACAAGCTCAGGATGACAAATGGGGGCCCCTCGACAAGCTCGGGGTGACAAAGCGGCACCGCGCCGACCAAATCCCTACGTCAGCAGGGCTTCTAGTTCGGCGAAGCTGCGGATGCAGCGTTCGCGGCGTTCGCAGCGGCCGAAGCCGTAGGCGACGTGGATGAACGGGACGCCGTTTGCGCGCGCGGCCTCGCGGTCGCCTTCACCGTCGCCGATGAAGACCGGAGCGCGCAACGCGTTCCGGTCGATCAGCCGGCGCAGGTTCTCTGTCTTGGGCTCGCCGGTGTTCCCCCAACACTCCACGTCGCGGAACAGCGGCGCGAAGCCCGACCACTGCAGGAAGCGTTCGATGTAGCCGGCTTGGCAGTTGCTGACGATGTACAGCGGATAGCGCCGCGCGAGGCGCGCCAACCCGCCTGCGACGCCCGGATAGAGGACGCCGCCGGCCTGCTCGACGATGTCGTTGTCTTCGATCATCGTCTCGTCGATCAGCGTTCGCACCTGGCGTTCTTCGAGGCCGTCGAACACCGTGCGGATGCACTCGTCGTGCGGCCGGCCGGCGACGCCCCGCACGTCGTGCTCGGTGATTTCCCGAAACGGGATCGCATGGCGGTCGATCACGCGGTTCCACCCGACGGCGCACGAGATCGACGTGTCCCACAGCGTCCCGTCGAGATCGAAGACGATCGCGTCGAACGGTTCAGCCACGGACGTCGATCACGCCGTCTTCGTCACGCGGCGGAGCGTCGAGCATCGCGTGCAGCATCGGCAGGAAGCGGATCGCCGGGGCATTCCGGCGTTCCGGCTCGATCACGTCGTGGGTGAGCCCTAGACCCACCAGGCGCTGCACGTGCACGCGGTCCCCGCCGACCGCGCGCCAGCGCGCCACGAGATCGTCGATCGTGTGGTTGTTCACCGACGTCTCGCCGGAGTTGCGCACGATCTCGATGTGACGCGCCTGCGGCGGGCCGATGCGCGCGTCTTCGCGCAGCGCGTCGGCGAGTGCCAGACTTGCCGCGAGCGACCCCGTGGTGTAACGCGGGTAGCCGTGTTCGGGCGTTCCGCGGCCCTTGTCGATGGGATTCCAGTACACGAAACGGTTCGGCGTGAGCTCCAGCATTCGGCGCGCCATCGCATGCCAGTCGCGCGGCAGCCGCTTGATGCCCAGAAACGGCGCGACCGCGATCGCGCGATCGACGCGCGCGTCGCGGTGGGCGGCGTGCAGCGCGAGCGAGCCGCCGAGTGAGAAGCCGACCAGGGTGACGCTCTCGCCCAGTTCGGCCGCCGCATCGAGGATCGTCGCGCACTGCGCGGTCAGTTCGACGGCCGTCAAACCGGCGAGCGCTTCCGACATGCGGTCGGCATGGCCGTGACGCGGCAGGCGCGGGATCAGCACGTTTTCGCCGCGCGCGTGTCGGACGCGAGCGAACTCGCGCCACGTGCGAGGGCTCGCGGTGAGGCCGTGCAGCAGCACCGTGACGTGCGGCGTGCGCCGGCCGTGATGCAGCACGGTGGAGCGCATCTCCTCGCCCAACAGCGCGTCCTCACCCGCGTCGAGCGACGCGACGAGCACCTGCGGGTCGAATCCGCTCACGGGTTGACCAGCGCGATCAGTGCGAAGCGCCGCGCATCGGTCGCGATGCCTTCGGCCGCGATCGCGGCATTGAGCGACCTCGCCGCTTCGCGCGCGAAGACGCGCGCCCGCGGCGAACCGATCGCGGAGATCGCCGTCGCGCCGGCGATCAGATCGTCGACCGCGCGCACGCACCCGTCGTGGATCGCGCGTTCGGCATCGCGTTCGAGGATACGGGTGCCGGCGGCGCCGCTGGCGAGCATCAGGACGTAGTCCAGCGCCGCGGCGGTCGCGAGCGTCCGCTCCTTCAGCGGCGCAAAGCGCGGCTCGCCGCCGAACTCGCCGACGGCGCGCATCAGCGACGCCTGAAGGTCGATCACGACTTGCGTTCGCTCAGCGCCCATAGCACCGCCACCTGCGTCTTCGCGTCAGGCAACTCGTCGTCGCGAATCTTCCGCCACAGCTCGTCGAGTGAAAAAATCCCAAGCTCGATCTCTTCGTCCTCCTCGGGCTGCGCTTCGCCGATCTCGTAGCCGTGCACCACGCAGAAATGCAGCAACTCCTCGCAAAAGCCCGGTGCCGAGTAGGCCGACCACAGGCGCTCGACGCGCCGCGCGCGATAGCCGGTCTCTTCGCGCAATTCGCGCGCGGCCGCGTCTTCGGGCGACTCGCCGTCGTCCATACCGCCGGCGACGATCTCCCAATTGCGGCGCTTGAGCGGGTGACGGTATTGCCGCACCAGCAGCAGCTGGTCGGGCTGCGGGCGCACGATCACCGCGACGGCTTGGGCGTGCTCGACCACTTCGACGTCGTGCGCACGTCCGTTTTTGCCGGGCAGCGTGTCGACGCGCAGGTTCACCACGCGGCCGTCGTAGACGCGGCGCGTTTTGAGCGGTTCCATCACAGGGCCGGCGGCAGGGTGGGATACCCAGGGTTCGCGGTGAGCGCGCGCTCGAGCTCTGCCATCACCGCGAGCACCAGGTCCTCGCGCCAGTGCCGCGCGACGACCTGCACGCCGATCGGCAGGCCGGCGCTGCCGCGTTCGACCTCTGCCGCGGCGCGGTCGACGACGTCGCGGCCGGCAGCGCGCGGCTGCGCTTCGTCGTCGCGCACGCGCGTCACCGGAACGACGCCGGCCGGCATGCCGAGCAGGTTGTAGAGCATCGAGTAGCTCGCCGCCGTCGTGAGATAATACGTGCTGCCGTGCGTGAGCGCGGGGAGCGCGAGCGCGGGCGCGAGCAGCACGTCGATCCCGAGCCGGTCGAGCTCGCTTATGAACCGGCGGCGATACGCGCTTTGCTCCTCGACCAGCGCCCAGAAGCCGTCGGACGAAGAGGGCCGGATCGCGGCGATCTGACGGCTCAGCCGCCGCTGGTCGAGCGCCGCCGCAAGGCCGGCGAGCGCCGGCCGCAGCGCGTTCGGAATCGCTGCCAACTGCAGCAGCCCGCTCACGCGCCGGTCGCGCGCGCCCGTTCCGAGCCGGCGCTTCGCGCCGCGCGCGCCGTCGGCGGCGAGGATTGCCATGAACGTTTCGATCGCGCGCCCGACGTTAGGCGGCGCGAACGAGACGACGTCGGCTCCGCGCGCGCGCAGCGCAGCCGCGGACTCCGCGACGGCGCGCTTCACCGCAGGTGACGACGGAAAGAAACCGTCGTCGTCGTACGTGCCGATTCGCAAGCCTGCGACGTCGACCTCGCCCGGCTCGCGCCACGGCACCGGCGGAACCGCCGCGTCGAAGCGTTCTTGACCGGGCGCGGCGAGCACGCGCATCGCGAGAACGAGATCCTCGACGCGGCGCGCCATCGGACCGGGCTGCGAGACGATCGCAATCTGACCCTCGGCGAATCCGGAACCGCGCGCGTCTTCGTTGCTCAGCCGGTTGGTGGTAGGTTTGAGGGACGCGATCGCGCAGGCGTGAGCGGGCGCGCGCAGGCTGCCGCCGATGTCGCTGCCGAGACCGAGCGCCGATCCGCACGCCGCGATGATCGCGGCCTCACCACCGCTGCTCCCGCCGCTCGAACGCTCCAGGTTCCACGGGTTGTTCGTACGGCCGTAGACCGGATTGTCGGCTTCGTTGTAGATCAGCAACTGCGGAACGTTGGTCTTGCCGAGCACGATCGCGCCCGCCGCCCGCAGGCGCGCGACAAGCGGACCGTCCTGCACGTCGTCGCGCCCGCCCGCGACGCCGATGGTCGCCGGGGTGCCCGCAACCGCGAACTGTTCCTTGATCGTGATCGGCACACCGTGCAGCGGCCCGAGCGGCGCGCCGGCGCGGACGGCCGCATCGGCGAGTTCCGCTTCCGACCGCGCCGCCTCGAAGCGGCGCACGACGACGGCGTTGAGCTTGGGATCGACCGCTTCGATGCGCGCGATGTGCGCCGCGACGACGTCGCGCGCGGTCCAGCGTCCCGCCGCGATGCCGCGCGCGAGCTCGGCGGCGCCGAATCGTTCGAGCGCTTCGTCCGGGGCGACGGCGGAGGGCTGCGTGTCCACGCGAGGTCCTTCTCTTACAGCGTCCGCGAAGCCCGCGCCGTTTGCGCTTCGAAGCCGGCGAACTCGCTTTCGAGCCGGAACTCGGCGGCGGCGCGAGCGTTGGCGTTGAGGTAGGCGCCGCACGCGGCATCGGCCGCGCCGCCGGCCCGCGCGGCAGCGCAGGGCGCCACCGGGCGTGCGTAGGTTCGATCGGTCCACAGGCTGCGGCCGGGAAGAAACGCGAACTCGACGCTGTTGCGCACGAGCCGCTTGAGCGTGCCGTAGTCGAACCCGTAGGTGGTCTGCGCGCGCAGGAACTCAGCGCTCAAGTCGATTCGCGAGACGCCCGCATCGTCGGTGACGATCGCCGCCGGCACGCCGTGCGCGAGGTACGCCTGCAGCGGATGCGCGGCGCCGCGCACGCCGAGAATGACGTCATTGCTGGTCAGGGCGATCTCGACCAGCGTCTGCTTCGCCTTCATCTCCGCCAGCAGCGCCTCGGCGTTCGTCTCGCCGAGCACGTCGACGCCGTGACCGATCCGCTCCGCGCCCGCGACCTCTACCGCTTGCCGGATGTGGTCGCGCAGCGCGTCCGGCTGCACGAGCAGCGGCGTCAGCTCGCCGGCGTGCAGGGAGATGTGCACGGTCGGGTACGCGCGGTGCAGATACGCCACCATGCGCATGTGCAGCGCGTAGTCGGCGACCGCGACCCGGTCGTCCTCGGGCGCGACGAAGTTGATCCCCGCGACCCCGGTACTGGGATCGGCTGCGACCGCGAAGGCGACCCGCGCCTGCGCGAACACGCTCGCCGCCTTCGCCGTGCGGTTCACGGTGAACTGATACAGCACCGCTACCGAACAGGCGGGGCTCGGAGGCGCGCTCGCAGCCCCGCAGCCGAGCATCTCCAATCGTCCGGCCTCGACGTCGCGCAGTTCCCTCTTCGCCGCGGCGACCGCGACGGCGAATCCCGCCGCATCGAGCGCACGCGCGTTCGCGTCGAAATCGGCGGCCGAAAACGACGGCGCGAACCGCTGCGTAAGCGCAGCGACGGCGGGACCGCCCGTCGACGTCATCAGCTCCAGCACGTCGACGTGCTGGCGCGCCGCATCGACCGTCGCCGCCGCGACCACGGCCGACCGATGCATGCTGCCGATGTCACCGAATTTGCCGAACGTCGCGAAGAAATGATCGTGTCCCGCGCGCGGTCCGGTCGGCGCGAAGTTCGCCATCGAGAGCGCCGCGACGACGTCTTTGGCGAAGTCCGGCTGGCGCGCGATCCCCTGGGCGATCGGCTGCGTGCCGGCGGCGCACGGCGGCTCCGAGAGCGCGAGCGTCGCGGGATCGTAGCAGCCGTCGTCCTGCCGCGCCCAGGCGAGGTAGTTCTCGGCATACACTGCGCCGCTGGCATGGTTGTGCAGATCCGCGCCTTTGGGCAGCGCCGTGATGAACGCCTGGAGCTTGTCCGGCACCCCGCGAATCGACGCGAGGTACGCGGCGGTCGCCGCTTCGTCGCCGCTCGCGCCGGCGGACGAGGCGCCCGGAATCGCGATGCCGGCAAGCGCCAGGACGAAGGCAGCCGCGAACGAGAGGACTCGGCGCATCCTAGATGACCGTCGTGTTCGAGAGTTCTTCGAGCAGGGTCGGGCGGTGCGGCTCCCAGCCCAGGTCGCGCGCCGCGCGGCCGCTGTCGATCTGCAGATCCGATGCGAGCGCGTCGGCGAACCCTCCCATCATCCCGCGCGCATCTTCCAGCGTGACGTGCGCGACGCGGCCGTCACCGCCGGCCGCGCGCGATGCCGCGTGCGCGACCTCGATGTACGGTACGGCGGCGCCGCGGCTCGCGTTGTAGACGCCGCGCGCGGTCCGCTTGTCGATCGCGAGCGCATACAGTTCGGCGAGCGCGTCGTGTCGCACCAGCGGCCAGCGATTCGTGCCGTCGCCGACCACGCGCAGCTCGGAGCTGCGCGCCTGCTCGACCATCATCCCCGGAATTCCGCCGCCGTCGCCGTACACGAGTGCGGGCCGGATCACGATCGTGCGCAAGCGCCCTTCCTGCGCGAGGACCATCGCCTCGTGTGCGGGACGCCAGGCGACGATGTCGAGCGGCGCGAGCGGCGCGTCTTCTGCGACGACCGCGTCGCCGCGCGATCCGTACACCCACACGCCGCTCGTATGCACGAACGTCTTGCCGTCGGGCAGCGCGTCGAGCAGCACGCGCAGCGCTCGTTCGCCGACGACGGCCACCTCGGCCGACTGTTCCTGCGCGAGATAGACGACGGCGTCCGCGTGCGCGGCTTCCGCGCGTAAGAGGTCGAGATCGCGCAACTCGCCGCGCACCGGCTCCGCGCCGGCCGCGCGCACCTTGCGCTCCGCCTCGTCGCTGCGCGCCAGCGCGCGGACGATGTGCGTTCCTCGGCGCAGCTCGCGAATGACGCTCGCTCCGATGTAACCGCTGCCGCCGGTAACGAAGATCGGCACGTTCTACTCCTCCGCGGCGCCCGGCCGCTTCGCGATGGTGATGATATCGAAGATGATCGCGATTTCGATCGCGGTGATAAAGGCACGAATGGCCCAATGCGGGGCCCAGTCGATGGTGATCAGCGCCAGAACCGCCGAGACGCAATAGGCGACCGCTTTGGTGACGTCGGCCCGAACGGTCGGCGACGACGGAACGTACGCGCGGCGAATCATGACGATCGTCGCCCCGATCGCCACGATCAGCATCAGCGTACCGAGCGGACGATGAGCCGCCAAGAAATGCAGGACCGGGACCGCACCGAGCGCGACGAGCACGGCGATCACGACGAGCAGAGCGATTTCGAGCAGGCGGCTGTCCTTCACGACCCGCGTCGTTCGGGGAACGGGCGCCGAGAATCTTCCTGGGGAAGGCCGGACGGGTGCCCACCCTGCTGAGCCC
>JAQBPL010000208.1 GCA_028287545.1 Vulcanimicrobiota bacterium
TTCCCATCGCCCTGGCCGCACTGCTGACGCTCGCGACCGCTCACGTTCCCCCCGCGACCGCGGCCGCCGCAGCCGGTTTGTCGCAGGCGCAAAACCAGGAGCTCGTCGAGAGCTACGCGCACCTGACCGGCGACTTCTACAAGAAGGTCGACCGCCAGGCGGCGCTCGAGGGCGCGCGGACGTCGATCATCGAGCTGCTCAAGAAGCGCCATGTCGCGAACCCGACGCTGCCGCAACTGCACGCGACGGCTGAAGACGACGCAACGAACGCCGACGTGCTTTCGCGCGAAGTCTCGACGGCGATCGCGGCGTACGGCCCGAAGATGGAATCGGTCGATTCGCAGTCACCCGCGACGCAGATCACCTACGCCGCGATTTCCGGCGTGCTCGGTTCGGTCAAAGATCGCTACACGGTGTTCCTCTCGCCCAAAGAATACGCCGCACTCAACGACAACCTCGACGGAACGTCGTTCGGCGGCGTCGGGATCTCGTACTCGATCGACGACAAGACGAAGACGCTTCACGTCGAGAACGTCATCCTCGACGGTCCGTCCGACAAGGCCGGCCTGCTCTCGGAAGACTACATCACCGCGATCGACGGCAAGCCGGTACCGCAGCTGCTCGAAGGCGCGACGACGCTCGAACTTCAGCAGAAGCGCGTAACGCAGGCGCTGCGCGGCGACCCGGGGACGCGCGTGCGCCTGACGGTCGCGCGCGCCGGAAAGCCCCTCGATCCGGTCACGATCACGCGTGAGACGATCCATCAGCCGAGCGTCGCCGCGAAGATGCTCCCCGGCAACGTCGGCTACGTCGACCTTTCGGTGTTCGGACAGACCACCGGTCAAGAACTGGCGACCGCGCTGCGCCGGCTCGACTCCCAGGGCGCCAAAGCGTACGTTCTCGATCTGCGCTACAACGGCGGCGGCTACTTGAATGCCGCGGTCGACGTGGCATCGAAGTTCATCTCGAACGGTCCGATCGTCAGCGTTCAGTCGCGCGCCGGCACCGACACGGAGTACGACGCGGAGAACACGGCGATCGCGCCGCGCCCGCTGGCCGTGCTGGTGAACCAGTACACGGCGTCGGCGTCGGAGATCACCGCCGGCGCGATCCAGGACTCCGGCGTCGGCACGCTGATCGGCGTAAAGACGTTCGGCAAAGGCGTCGTTCAAACGATCTTCCCGATGCGCGACGGCTCGGCGGTGAAGATCACGACCGCGCGCTACTTCACGCCGAAGGGCCGCGACATCAACACCGTCGGCATCGAGCCCGAAATCCGCAGCGATCTTCCCAAAGATCTCAAGGGCATCCGCATGGGCGACCCCAAGACCGACCCGCAGCTCGTCGCGGCGCTGAGCTTCATCAACGGACGGATCGCGCAGGGCGACGCGGCCGCCCCCTCGTCCGCCTCGGCCCAGCCGGCGCCGCAGCACCCCTAAACCGCACCCAGCCGCCGGGCACACACGCAAACGCCGCGCTCTCGTTGGAGAGCGCGGCGTTTGTGTTTGGCGGGGGCGGCGCATGCCGCGACGCTTAGCGCTTCTTGCGCGCCGTCATCGTCTTCTTTGCCGCGGTCGCCTTGCGGGTGGTGCTCGTCGCCTTCTTGGCGGCGGCCGCCTTGGGCGAAGCCGCAGCTTTCGGGGTCGCCGCAGCCTTCGGCGTCGCCGCCTTCGCCGCGCCGGCTGAGCGCGCCGGGGTCTTCTTGGCCGCGCCGGCCTTGGCCGCGGTGGCCTTCACCGCGGTCGCCTTGGCGGCCGAGGTCTTTGCCGCAGGGGCTTTGGCGGAGGCGGCCTTGGCCGCCGGCGCCTTCGCGGCGGTCGCCTTCGCCGCCGGCTTCTTGGCCGCAGCCGCCGCCGTCGCCGACTTGCGGGTCGTGGTCGCGGCCTTGCCGTTCGCCGCTGCCGGCTCGGCTTTGGCGCGCTTGGGTTTCGCCGCCGGGGCCGGGGCGGGCGTGCTCTCCGGTGCGGGGAGCGCGCGCACCGGCGCCGCGGCCTCGATCTGGCCGCCGCGCTGGGGGGCCGGGGCATCGCCGCGGGGACGACGGCGCGACGGCCGCGCGGTCTTGACCGCCTCGGTCGGCTCCGGAGGCGCGGTGATGACCGGCGGCGGCGCTTCGATAGCGACGTCGCCGCGTTTGCGGTTCCACGGCGCGATCGCTCGCGACGGCACCGGAGGAGCGGTCTCGCCGGTCGGGTGCGCCGCGCCGTCGGCACCGACGCGGAAGATATGACGATCCGGGACGGCCGCGCTCTCGGCGGCAACTTGCCCCGGAGCCTGGCCTTCGGCGCCGCCGCGCCCACGGCGACGGCGGCGACGCCGGCGCCGTTTGCGCTCGGCGTTTTCGCCAGCGGTCAAGCCCAGGACGGCGGCGGCTGCCTCATCGGCGGCATCGTCCGCTTCATCCTCGGTCATCGTCATCGTCGCCGGCCCGGTCGTAACCGCCGCGTCGCGGATCGGTGCCGCGCCCAGCGCGGCGACGTCAGAGCCGGGTCCACGGCCGCGGCCCCGGCCGCGGCGGCGACGCCGGCGGCGTGCGCCTTCTTCGCCCTCGTCACCCTCGGCGGCGACCGAGGGACGACCCTCGAGCGGCTCGGGTTGACGGGATGGGGTTGGGGCCGATGCGGCAGCCGGTCGGCCGGAGCCGATGCGGTCGCCCGAGAGCTTCTCACCCGGCAGCACGCCCGCGACGCGAGCGCCCGAGAGCTTCTCGCCGGGCAGCGTAGCCGTGGCGCCGGCGCGCGGCGCACGGAGCGATTCGCCCGACAAGAGGGCGATCGAACCGTCGGCCGCCTTCTGAGCCGTCGTCTTCGGCGCGATGCTCTTCGCGGCGACCTCTTCGGTCGTCGAGATGCCGATGGAGGTGCGGCCGCCGAGGCCCTTCTCGGCCTCTTCGGCGAGCTCGCGCAGTTCGGCGGCTTGCTCGGTGGCGGTCATCTCGACGCCCTTGCGGCCGCGCCCGCCGCGGCGGCGCTTCTTCTTGCCTTCGCCGATCGCGACGGCGGATTCGACCGGCGTGCGCGGCTCGGCGAGGATGTCGCTGCCGTCGACGTCGATGATGCGGATTTTGATCGTCTTGCCGACCGCATTCGCCGCGTTCTCGACCTCGATGATCCGCCCGGCGACGATCGCCGCAGCGGACGTCGCGTTGGGCAGACGCGTGGTCAGCAGCTCGACTTCGTACTCGTCGCCGACGCGGATGCTCGCGAACGGCGGAAGCTTGTCGTCGCCCCAGATGATGCGCGGGCGTTCGGGGTGCACGGCGGGATCGACGAACACGTCGATCGCCGCGCCGACGCGTTCGGCCAGCTGCACGCGCTCGTCTTCGTACCAGTATTCCGCCTGCGTCGCAACGATCGGGGCCGCGGCGATGTGCACGTGCTTCGCATCACCGTTCTTGTGCGCGAGGATCTCGCGGAACGCGCCGATCGTCACCGACTCCGGCGACATCACGCTGCCCAAGCCTTCGCACGTCGGGCACTTGCCGCGCAGCTGCTGGCCGAGGTCCTTGCCGACGCGCTTGCGGGTGAACTCCAGGAGTCCGAGCGGCGAGAACGATTGGATCGTCGAGCGCGTGCGGTCTTTGCGCAAACCTTCCTGCAGCGCGGAGATCACTCGGTTGCGGTCGCTCTCCGACGACATGTCGATGAAGTCGCACACGATGATGCCGCCGATGTCGCGCAAACGCACTTGGCGCGCGATCTCGGTCGCGGCCTCGACGTTGGTGCGCACAATCGTGTCGTCGAGATTCTTGCCGCCGGTGAACTTCCCGGAATTGACGTCGACGACGGTCAGCGCTTCGGTCGATTCGATGACGATCGAACCGCCGGAGGGAAGTTTGCACGTCGGCTTCATCAAGCGCGCGATCTCTTCTTCGATCTTGAAGTCCGCGAAGAGGCGCTTGCCGTGCTCGTAATATTGGATGCGGTCCACGTACTGCGGGCCCAGCAGCCGCATGAAATCTTTGACGTTCTCAGTCTCGGTCTGGTCGTCGAGCCACACGTGGCCGACCTCGGGCGTGATGAAGTCACGCGCGGTCTTGTAGACGAGGTTCATGTCCTTGTGCAGCAGCGCCGGCGCCGGAACGCGTTTGTACTGCTCGAGGATGCCGTGCCACATCCGGATGAGGATGCCCAGGTCGGCGATCAGTTCGGCGTTGGAGACCCCGGCCGCCGCGGTGCGGACGACGGTCGCCATCCCCTCCGGGCGGATCGCCTTCATGATCGCTTTGAGCCGGTTGCGCTCGTCGGCCGACTCGATCTTCCGCGAGACGCCGCTGAACTTGCCGGTCGGCATCAGGATCAGGTAGCGGCCCGGCAGCGAGATGTTGGTCGAGACGCGCGCCCCCTTGAGGCCGCGGGGCTCCTTGACGATCTGGACCAGAACGTCGTCGCCGCGGCTAACCTTCTCGGTGATCGTGTAGCCGCTGCGGCCCTCCATCACCTCGACGTCGCCGATGTTCAGCGGCGTCTTGTTGATGTCGTCGACGTAGAGGAAGGCGTTGCGGCCCAGCCCGATGTCGACGAAGCTGGCCCCCATCCCAGGCAGGACGTTGACGACCTTGCCCTTGTAGATGGAGCCGATGACCCGCTCTTCGCGTTCGACGTAAATTTCGGCAAGACGACCGTCCTCGAGGATCGCGACGCGGTTTTCCCACG
>JAQBPL010000222.1 GCA_028287545.1 Vulcanimicrobiota bacterium
GGACGTACGCGCTGAGTTCGTTTCGCTGTGCATCGAAGGTCGGTCCCACGGAGTCCCTCCTCTACCCGAGGGCGAACCACGTGGCCTCCCTGCATCCGGGGACGAGACGACGAGCGACGAACGAAGCGAGCGTGAAAAAAGGCTCGCTCGCTTGTACGGCTCTTACCAGGACGTGACGTTGCACGCGCCCGCCAAACTCAACCTCACGCTCGAAATACTGGGGCGGCGTGCCGACGGCTATCATGCGCTCCGCAGCGTCATGGTGCCGGTCGCGCTCGACGACGAACTGACGTTCGCGCCCAGCGAGCGGTTTTCGTTCGCATGCGAGCCGGCGTCGCTCGAGAACGACAACCTGGTGCCGCGGGCGTTCGCGCAGGCGGGCCTCACCGGAGCGCCCTTCGCCGTGACGCTGCGCAAGCGGATTCCGGTCGGCGCCGGGCTCGGCGGCGGTTCGAGCGACGCCGCCGCGGTGCTGAGCGCGGCGATGAGCGGAGCGTTCGGCGCCGTCGCGCCGCGCGATTGGATCGCCGACGCACGCGCGCTCGGGTCCGACGTGCCGTTCTTCTTGGCCGGCGGACCGGCGCTGGTCGAGGGGACCGGCGAACGGGTCACCGCGCTCGGCTCCGCGCCGCCGTGGTGGGCCGTCGTCCTGGTGCCGCCCGTTCACGTCGCCACCGGCCCCGCATACGGCGCGCTCGCGGCCGAACGCGACGCCGCGCCGGCGCCGACGCGGCCGCGAGCGGGTTCGGCGACGCTGCGCTGCGGAGAGGCGCTGCAGCGCCGCGATTTCGGCACCGTCGTCGCGACGATGACGAACGACTTCGAGCCGGTCGTGGCGGGGGCATATCCGCAAGTGCGCATGGCGCTCTCGGCCTTGCGCGACGCGGGGGCCGAGCGGCCGATGCTCTCCGGTTCCGGCGGCGCTTGTTTCGCGCTCGCGCCCGACGAACGCGGCGCGCGCGCGCTCGCGCTCGCGCTGCGTCCGTCCGACGGCGCCGCGGTGCACGTCGTGCCGTTTGCGGAGACGCCCGCGTGGCGCTAGATGCGATCGTGCTGGCGGGCGGCGCGCCGGACGCCGTCGCGGCGCTCGAACCCGGCGCCCCGAACAAGGCGTTCGTGCGAGTCGGCGGCGTGCCGCTCGTCACGCGCACCGTCGAAGGCCTGCGCGCCTCTTCGCGCATCGACCGGATCGTGGTCGTCGCGCCGCCCAGCGCCGCAGCGCACCCCGCGCTGTGCGGTGCGAGCGAAGTACGCGGCGACGGCGCGCGGATGATCGAGAGCCTGCGGTCCGGGATGCAGGGCTTTACCGAAGACGCGCTGGTCATCGTCGCCGCATCGGATCTGCCTGCCCTGAACGCGGCCGCGGTCGACGAGTTCGTCGACGCGGTGCTGGCGCGAAATCTCGACGTCGGATATGCCTGCCTCGAGCGCGCGTTTCACGAAGCCGCGTATCCCGAGTTTCCGCACACCTGGGCGCGAATGCGTGAAGGGCGCTTCTGCGGCGGCGGACTGGTCGCGTTGCGTCCGCGGGTCATGCCGCGTTTGGCGACGTTCCTGGACGCGCTCGGCGGCGCGCGCAAATCCCCGTTGCGCCTCGCTTCGCTGTTCGGCTGGGACATGCTGGCGCGCTTCGCCGTCGGCCGCCTCGGGATCGCCGATGCGGAAGCGCGCGCCACGCGCCTGCTCGGCGGCGCGCGCGTCGGCGCCGTTCAGAGCACGCACGCGCAGATCGCGCTCAACATCGATCGCGTCGCGGACGTTTCCAAGGCGAACGCCCGCTTTGCGTCATAGAGTCGCGAACCGCCGGCGTTCCGGCTGCGTTGCCGGAACATGCGTTCCACCGTACTCTCGATCGCACTGAGCTTGGCTGCCGGTCAATCCGCCGCCGCGCAGACCGCCCCGCCGCCCAGTCCCGCCGCGGTCCCGTGCGTTCGTCAAGACGCACCGCTTGCGGGCGGGATCGGCCGCGCCAGCGTGGTGGCGTTCACCGGCGCGGTATACGGCCAACGGGTCTGCGCGCTGGTGGCCAACCTCGCTTCCGAGGGTTTCGCAGCCGCGGTGACGGCATCACCATCCGACGACGCCGTCGTCACCGCCGCCGTGATGAAAGGGACCGGAGCGTCGATGTCCGCGCGTCCGAGCGGTTTGGCGCTCGGGCCGGCCGATGCGATCGGCACGGCGGCAGCCGACGCGAACGCGGTCGGGCCGTTCGTGATCGCCCCCGGCGGTTCGTTTCCCGGCTTCGGCAAGGACACGAGCGAGGTTCCTCGCGTCGTGCTCGCATATGCGGGTCAACGGGTTCTGCTCGTGCGCACGACCGCGGTAACGCTGACCGATCTCGCGCACGCGCTGCGGGAACAACCCGACATCTTCGGCAGCGATGCCGCGGAGCGCGCCGTCGTACTCGCCAGCGGCGACGATGCGGCGATGCAAGTGCGCACAGCGGACGGCATGCTGGGCACCCCGGTGCGCACCCCGCTAACACTGCTCATTAAGCAACGATAAGATTGCTTGTACTCCCAGTCACTTCTCAGCGAAACTGGGCAACGTCGCATGGGTGCGGACCTTGGCGGTGTTTTGCGACCGAGTCGGCGATGCCGGCGGTGCGGAGCGCTACTGGGAAACGGTTTTGCCCGCCCTGGCGGCAACCGGAGTTTCCGTATCCCTCTTCGCGCGTGAAGTAGCCGACCAAAACGCTTTCGGCGTCGCGGCTCGCGCGATCGCTTGGGCCGACGAAAACGCGGCGCCGTCCGCCGCCGCCGCGATCGACGTCGCGGAAGCGTTGCGGCACTGCCGGCCCGAGGCGATCGTCACGGCCAGCGTTTTCGATACCGGCGTGCTCGATGCGGTGCGCGCCGCACCCGCTCGGTGGCTCGCCCGCATTCACGATCACCGCGCGTTCTGTCCGACCGGCGATCGCGTCTATCCGCAATTCTCGGCGCCGTGCTGTGCTCCGATGGGACGCGCGTGCCGCGCGGCGACCGTGACGCGCGGATGCGTGCGCGGACCGAGGCCGTCGTCGTACCGCGAGATCGCCGCGCGCGAAACCGTGCGCGACCGCATCGCGAGCGCCGACTGCGTCCTCGTCTCGAGCGAACACATGCGCGCGACGTGCACCGCGAACGGAATCGACCGGGTCAGGGTGGCGATCACGCCGCCGCCGCTGCCCGATGCGGCGTTCGCGAGCACCGTCCACGCGCCGCCGGCAACGCCGACCCTGCTCTTCGCGTCGCGGCCGACGCCGCGCAAAGGACTGGGTTCGCTGCTGCGCGCGCTGGGCCGTCTTCCACCGCCGGAGCGACCGCGCCTGATCGTGGCCGGCGCAACCGCCGCGGACGACGAGCCTTCGCGCGCCACGGCCGAACGCTACGGCATCGAGATCGAATGGCGCGGACATCTCGGCGCGGACGAACTGCGCGCAGCGATCGACGCCGCGTCTGCGGTAGCCGTCCCGTCGCTCTGGCCGGAACCGTTCGGCCTGATCGGCATCGAGGCGCAGGCGCGCGGTCGTCCCGCGGTCGGCTACCACGTCGGCGGGATTCCGGAATGGATCGGCGACGCGGGGATCGCTGTCCCTTGCGGCGACGAAGCCGCGCTCGCCTCGGCGATCCGCACCGTGCTCGACGAGTGGGCGTGGCCCCGCTACGCCGCCGCGGCGCGACGCCGCGCGGAAGCCTATCACCTCAACCCACACCTGAGCCGACTCCTGGAGCTTTGCAATGCGGCCTGAACGTATCCTCATCATCGGCGGCGACGGATACTGCGGCTGGGCGACCTCGCTGCGCCTCTCACTCGCCGGCTACGACGTCACGATCCTCGACAGCCTCGCGCGCCGCGATTGGGATCGCGAGCACGGTCTGGACTCGCTCGTCCCGATCGCGTCGATGCGCCGGCGCATCGACGAGTGGTCGCGCCTCACCGGCCGCACGATTCGGTTCGAACACGTCGACGCGACGGACTATCCGAATCTCTGCCGCGTCGTGGCGGAGACCGAACCCGGCGCGATCGTCCATTTCGGCCAGCAGCGCAGCGCGCCGTTCTCGATGATCGATCGCGATCATGCGCTGCGCACGCACGTGAACAACACCGTCGGCAACCTCAACGTGCTGTGGGCGATGCACGATCACGCGCCGGACGCGCACCTGGTGAAACTCGGCACGATGGGCGAATACGGCACGCCGAACATCGACGTCGAAGAAGGCTTCATCACCATCGAGCACAACGGGCGCACCGACCGCCTGCCGTTTCCCAAACAGCCCGGATCGTTCTACCATCTCACCAAAGTCAGCGATAGCGATCAGCTCTACTTCGCGTGCCGCACGTGGGGGCTGCGCGCTACGGATCTGAACCAGGGCATCGTCTACGGCGCGCACACCGACGAAGTCGCCTCCTCGCCGGCGCTCGCCAACCGGTTCGACTACGATCACATCTTCGGGACCGTGCTGAACCGCTTCTGCGTGGAGGCCGCGCTCGGCCACCCGCTCACGGTGTACGGCCGCGGCGGACAGACGCGCTCCTTCCTCGACATTCGCGACACCGTCCGCTGCATCCAAATCGCGCTCGAGAATCCGGCCGCGCAGGGAGAGTACCGCGTCTTCAACCAATTCACCGAGATGTTTTCGGTGCGAGAACTGGCCGGCCGGGTCAGCGCGGTCGCGCACGGACTCGGACTCGACGCCGAGATCGCGCACCTCGACAACCCGCGCACGGAACGCGAAGAGCACTACTACAACTGCGTGAACACCAACTTGCGCTCGCTTGGTCTCGAACCCACGCTGCTCTCCGACGAGACGATCGCGGGGCTGATCCGGCTTGCGGCGGAGCACCGCGAGCGGATCGACGCGCGCCTCATCGCGCCGCGCGTCGAGTGGCGGCCGCAGCAGCCGCGCGCGGTGCCGCGCCAAGTCGCGTCGTGAGGTACCGCCTGGCCGCCGTCGCCGCGACGCTCGCGATCGCGATGCTGGGCGGCGGGCCGGGCGCCTTCGCGGCCGGGCACGGCGGCCAGAAGCCCAAACGGACGATCGGCGCGAGGGTCGTCTCGGGGACGCCGCAAAGCGCGCACGCCTACGTCTCGCCCGGTGCGCCGACCTACATCACGGAGTTCCCGCAAGCGCTGGTCGTGCACCTGGTCGGCAAGCACATCAACGCCCATCGCGTGCGCTTCACCTGCGCGCAGAAGCACTGCGCACTCGGTGTCCCCGTCGAACCCTCCGGCGGAAAAGTCATGAATGCGGCGACGTACGAGGTGGAAGCCGTCCACGATCAGGCCGCGCTGAAGATCACGCTGACCACGAATCGTCCCGGCACCTTCGAGGTCTACGCCGAGCCGGTCGGCGACGGCGACGAGATCATCACCCGCAGCGCGCCGTTCGTCCTCGCCGCGCGCTGATCGTCGATCGGTCAGGCGCCTTGCCAGCGCTCGAAGAGGGCGTTGTCGATGCCGAACTGGTCGAGCGCTTTGCCGACGGTGTGGTTGACCACGTCTTCGATCGTCTTCGGCCGCGCGTACATGCCGGGGATCGGCGGCAAGATCACGGCGCCCATCTCCGCCAGTTGCGTGAGCGTGCGCAAGTGGCCGAGGTGAAACGGCGTTTCGCGCACCACGAGCACCAGCGTCCGCCGTTCCTTGAGGCACACGTCCGCGGCGCGCACGAGAAGGTTCTCGTTGTAGCTGTGGGCGATCCCCGACGCCGTTTTCATCGAGCAGGGGATCACGAGCATTCCATCGGTCTTGAATGATCCCGATGAGATCGGCGCCGCGAGGTTGCCGTCGCGGTGCACGACGTCGGCCAGCGCTTCGACCTCGGCGGCGGTCACGTCGGTCTCCAGCTCGATCGTCTGCCGGGCCTGTGACGAGAGCACGAGGTGCGTCTCGACGTCCGCAACCGAGCGCAGCGCCCGGAGCGCCGCGATCGCATAAAGGCTCCCACTCGCCCCGGAAATTCCGACAATCAGCCTGCGCATGTCCACCGCTTCCACGTTTGTCCACAGATTCCGTATCGATCGGACGCGGTCGCGGGTTCGCTCGGCACGGCGCCGAACCTCACCGTCGTGCTCTTGGTCGACGAACGGCGGCTTCCCGCGGGCGACGCGCTCGCCCCGGCCGCCCTTCTGACGCAGCTGGTGGGGCGACGCGTGCTCGGTGACGGCGAACGGCGGGCGATCGTGCGGCGCATCGCCGCGACGCGCGAGGACGTCACGCTCCCTCCGCACGTTAGCGCCAGTTCCTCCTTCGCGACGCGCGTGTTGGCGGCGATCGATACCGGAGCGGTTCCTACCCCGCTCGAGACGCTCGCGTCGCACGTGCGCACGCTGATCGCATTCTCCGATGCGCTGGACGTGCGCGCGGCCCTGCACCTCGCGCCCGGAGCGAAGCCCGCCCTCGACACCGCCGGACTGCGCATCGACGCGGCGCTGCTGGCGAACGACGACGACGGATTCGCGTGGCGCCGCCTGGCGCTGGAAGCAGGCGTGCCGTTCGAGATAGTCGACCTTGGGCCGCCGTGCACGCCGCCGCTCGATCTGGCGCTCGTCGACGGAATCGCGGCGCTGCTCCGCTACGCCCGCTCGCAGCGCGACGCCGACGCGCGCCGCTTCCTGCTGGCACCGCAGAGCGGCGTCGCGCCCGACGACGCGCGCACGCTGCTCGCGACGGCCGGCGAACGCGCGACCCTGCTCGACGTCATCGCTCGGGGGGCGCTCGCCGACGCGAACCGTTTCGCGCACGGCCTCTCCACCGTGAGCGCCGCGTACAAAGCGCCGCACGCGTCCGGAACCAGCGTGCTCGCGGCGATGCAGTCGGCGTTTCCGTTCGACGACCCTTCGACAAGCTCAGGGCAGGCTGAACCGACCCGCGTTGCGCTCACTCGCGTCGCGGCCGATTTCGACGCGGCGCGCGCGTTCGCCGAACCGTGGGAGGCCGGCGATCTGCTCGCCGAGCTCGATGCCGAGCTGACCGGCGCGGCGCGCCGCGCGCCGAACGTCGCGGGGATCGCGCCCGCCGCGCCGGTCGCCGATGAGCCGCCGGCCCCGGTCGTGACGCGGAAGTTCTCGTTCAGCGCTTCGTCGCTCAACGCGTATGCCGAATGCCGGCGCAAGTGGTGGTTCCGTTACGCGTGCGCAGCGGTCGAGGACCGCGGTTCGTCGGCGTCGTTCTACGGCATCGCCTTCCACGCCGCGCTCGAAGACTTTCACGGCGTGCACACGCGGTTCGACGATGCCGACGCCGACGCGCTCGAAGCGTTCCTCGACTACTGCGTCGTCGCCGCGTTCGACCGGCACCGCACGCGCTTCGATGCGCCGGTCGAGTTCGAACTGCAGAAACGCCGGGCGCGCCGCACCGCGAAGAAATACCTCGCCTGGCTGCTGGAACGCGCACGGCGCGCGCCGTTCGAAGTGATCGGCTGCGAAACCGCGATCGACGTCGAAATCGGCGGACACCGCTTCGTGGGGTTCATCGACCGCCTCGACCGCGACGATCGCACCGGCACCGTGACCGTCGTCGACTACAAGACTGGTGCGATCGCGACCAGCGCCGAGGACTACTTGGCTGACGTGGGCGCCTTCCGCGAGTTTCAGCTCCCGTTCTATTTCTGGGCGCGCACCGCGGCGGGCGACGTCGTCTCGCGGCTCGCGCTGATCCCGCTCAAGGACGCGCTGCTCGACGTCGAGCCGGTCGAGCTCGAAGTGGTCACGACGTCGCGCGCGCCGCGCTCGCGCGGAGCGACCGGTGAGATCGGTATCTCGGAGCTGGAACGCGCCCGCGCGCAGATGGTCGCGCTCGCCTCCGATCTCGCGGGCGGAATGCTGACATCGTTCCCGGCGACGAGCGATCCCGACGCCTGCCGGTATTGCGCCTACGCATCGTCGTGCCGCGAACGTCCCCTGGCGCTCGAAGAGCGATTCGGACGATGACCTACGGCCCGCGTCCCGACGGGGTCACCGTGCTGGCGCTCGAACGCGCGCTCGCGCTTCCGCCCGACGTGGGCCTGGTCGCCTTCACCGGTCCGCCGACCAGCGGCAAGACCGAAGCGCTCGTGCGCCGCTTCGCCGCACTGGTCGCCGTCGATCCGAGCCTCGCCGGCGCCGCGATCGTGACGGCGGCGCGCAGCGAGGGCGCGCGAGCGCTCGCGGTACGGATCGCCGCGGCGACCGGGATCGACGTGCGCGGCGCGACGCTCGACGATCTGGCGCTCGAGCTGCTGCGCGCGCATCCGCTCGAGACGGGGCTGGCGCTCGATCTCGAACTGGTTGATCCGCTCGATGCCGAGGAGATCTTCGAGCGCGCCGCGGCGCCGTTGTTTTCGGCCGAGTGGAGCGATTGGCTCGGAACCGAGGTCGATCCGGAGATCGCCGGCCTGCGCACGCCGGACCGTTTCGCCGACGCGGCGTTGCGGCTCATCCGCAAGCTGCGCGATGCCGGGATCGACGACGAAGCGCTGCTGGCGGTCGCGAAGCGCGGCGCGGCGTCATTTTACGCGAACCCGCCGAACCTCACGTCGCCCGGGCTCGTCTCCGCGACCAAAGACGAACACCGTGCATCGCTCGCGGTCGATGCTTCGGAACTCGACCGCCAGCGCCGGCGCGAGCTCGACCTCGCGCGAATTCTGGCTCGGCTCTATCGCGCGTACGTCGACGAGCTGGTGCGGCACGGCTGCCTGACCTCGAGCGACGCGCTCGTCGAAGCGACCCGTCTGCTGGAGAATCGCCCCGCGATCGCGCGCGCCTTGCGCCACCGGCTGCGCGTCGCGTTCGTCGACGACGCGCACGATCTCTCGGCTGCGGCGCTGCGTTTCCTGCGCGCGCTTTTCGGCGACGCACTCGACGGCGTCGCGGTGGCGGGCGATGCGGACGCGGCGACGCAAACCTTCAGCGGCGCGCGCCCCGAGCGCATTTTCGGCCGCGCGGTGACCGCCGTCGCCTTGGCCCCGCGCACGCTGCCGCCGCAGATCGGCGCGGTGATGCGCGCCGTCATCGACGCGGACCAGCTGCGCCCGATCCCGGCGGGCGACGCGGTGCGCGTGCTGCGCGCGCCCGACCGCGCCGCCGAAGCGGCCGCCGTCGCCGATCGTGTCGCGGCGCTCGTGCGGGCGGGTACGCCGCCGAACCGCATCGCCGTGGTGCACCGGACGCTGCGCACGCTGGCGCTCGTCGAGGACGCGCTCGTGGATCGCGATGTGCCTATCGCACCGGCCGGCGACCCCGCGCTGTTCGATCGCGCCGACGTTCTCGACGCGCTCGCGCTGCTCTGGTCGGCGGTCGATCCGTTCCGTCACGAATGGCTGCTGCGCACCCTGCAGACGCCGATGCTACGGCTCTCCGATGCGTCGCTCGCGACGCTCTGCGGCGAACCGGCGAGCCCGCAGCCTGCGTTGTTCGCGCTTCCCGACGAACCCGAGACCGACCGCCGCTGGGATCGCAAGCGCGAGCTGCGTCTCGCCGCCAACCTGCTGCACGGCGAGCGCGACGCCGATCTCTCCCCGCTCGCGCGCGAGCGCGTCGCAGGTTTCCGCGCGCGGCGCGAGCGCTGGACCGCGTGGCTGCGCGAGACCTCCGTCGAGGCGTCGGCGCGCGCGATCGTCGAAGACGGCGGCCTTCTCCTGCCGCGCAGCGGCGAAACCGCGGCGCGTAGCCGGCTGCGTGCGACGCTGATCGAACGGGTCGTTACGCTGGTCGGCGAATACGCCGCGCGGCACCCGTTCGAGAACCTGGCGGACGCGCTCGCCTACTGCGAGCGGCTTGCCGGCGCGGAGCGCGGGCCGGAAGTCGTCGACGAACGCAGCGACGCCGTCACCGTCGCTTCGGTCGAGCGCATTCTGAGCCGGCGTTTCGATCACGTCTTCGTCGTCGACGCGCGGGCCGGGGCGTTCCCGCCGTACTACGTCCCGGACGCGTTTCTGTTCAGCACGACGTACGGGATGATTCCGAAAGAGAGCGCCGGCGACGCGCCGGCCGCGCGCACCGCGAAGTTCACGTGGTACGAGCACAAAGCGAAACCCCGCGCCGCCTACGTCCGCGAAGCGCGCCGCCTCTTCGCCGCCGCGCTCGGCCGAGCCGACATCAGCGTCACGATCTCCGCCGGCGGACGCCCGACCCGCGGCGTCGCCGCGCCGGAGTTCGCGGCGGAGATCGAAAGCTTGCTGGCCGCGGTCTCACCATAATCTCATCCGCCTCGAGCCGGATCGGCGCGAGGGCGGCGAATTGAAACTGCGTTCCGGAGGTAGCGTGGCAAACACGATCGACACGTCGACGGATCCGCAGGTCGGTTATCGTCCGCCCGGTGCGCTTGACGTCGCGACGGCGCTCCAGCCGTACGACGGCCGTTTCGGTTCGCGTCAGGCAGCCCATCTGCTGCGCCGCGCCGGTTTCGGCGGCTCGGCCGACGACATCTCGCGGCTCGCATCGCTGCAGATGCGCGACGCGGTCGACACGCTGCTGCATCCGGCCGCGCCCGACATCGACTTCCCGGCGTATCCCGCCGTGGAGGTGCTCTACGATCCCAAGCGCGGGCGCGCAGCGGTCCAGTCGGCGTGGCTCGACCGGATGCTGCGCTCGAACCGCCCGCTCGTCGAGAAGATGGCGCTGTTCTGGCACGGCCACTTCGCAACCGCGATCGGCAAAGTCCCGCCGCAGTATATGGCGGCGCAGATCAACACGTTCCGCGCACAAGGTCTCGGACGGTTTCCGGCGCTGCTCGGATCGGTGACGCGCGACCCGGCGATGCTGATATGGCTCGACAACCGGTACAACGCGAAGGCGCATCCGAACGAGAACTACGCGCGCGAGGTGATGGAACTCTTCGCGCTGGGACTGGGCAACTACACCGAGGACGACGTGAAGGAAGGCGCGCGCGCGTTCACCGGCTGGACGATCGGCAAGAGCGGTCAAGCAGCGTTCGTTGCGGCGCGCCACGACGACGGCACGAAGACGTTTCTCGGCAAGACCGGGCCGTTCGGCTCGGACGACGTCATCGCGATCATCGTCTCGCAGCCGGTCCACCAGCGCTTCATCGTCCGCAAGCTGCTCGAGTTCTTCGTCTACAGCGATCCGGAGCCCGAGCTGATCGAAGCGACGGCCCGCGTCTACGCGCTTTCCGGCTTCGACGTCGCCAAGACGGTCGGCACGATCTTACGTTCCAACGTCTTCTACTCGACCCGCGCGTACCGTGCGCTGCCGAAGTCGCCGATCGAATTCGCGATCGGGACGCTGCGCTATCTCGGCGTGAGCGCCGTCCCGCCCAACCTCATCTACCAGCTGGCGCGCATGGGCCAAGAACCGCTGAACCCGCCCAGCGTCAAGGGCTGGGACGGCGGACCGGCTTGGATCAACACGTCGACCCTGCTCGCGCGGTTCAACTTCGTCAACAGCCTCGTTGCGCAGACGGCGCCCGGCAAGAACGGTCAGCCCGCGGTCGCGGCACCAAACGCGGACCCGGACACGCTGGTCGCCCGCGTCGGGATGAACGCGGCGAGGGTCGCCGGCGCCCTCGTCGCAGGAGCCGTGCAGGACGACGTTACCTCCGACGTGCGCGCGACGCTCGCCGGCTATCTCAACAACGTGACGCCGACGGCCGGGATGACGAACCCGCTGACGTTCGGTCCCGAGAACTATCAAGACAAGATCCGCGGCGCGTTGGCGCTCACCCTCAACCTCCCCGTCAACCAACTGGACTGACTATGAAGCGCAGCTCGTTCGTGACCTCAGCCCTCTCGGTCGCATTTCTCGGCGGCAACGCGAGCGTGGCGCTCGCGCAAGTTGCCGGCGCAGCGGCGCCGCTCCCGTCGTTCGGCGAGAAGGCCGATCCCGACAACGTCCTGGTCGTCATCCAAATGGGCGGCGGCAACGACGGCCTCAACACCGTCGTACCGTACGCCGACGACAACTATCGCCGCTCTCGTCCTGGCATCGCCATCGTGCCTTCGCAGGTCCTCAAACTCGACGACCGGATCGGTTTCAACCCCGCCCTCAAAGGGCTGGACGAACTCTACAAGCAGGGCAAGGTCGCGGTGGTCCAGGGCGTCGGTTATCCGAATCCCAACCGTTCGCACTTCGAAGCGACGCAGATCTGGGAGACGGCGTCGCCGGATCGCCCGCAGCAATACGGCTGGCTCGGGCGCTACCTCGACCGGCGGCATCCGGTCGGCTCGAAGACGCCGTCGCTGTTCGAAGCCGTCTCGCTCGGCGACGCGCTCCCGGCCGCGCTCGTCGCGTCGCACGTCGAAGTGCCGGCGATCGGTGCGCTCGGCGCGTTCGGCTACAACGCGGGCCGCGACCTCGCCGTCAAGCAGAGCGCGGGCGTGCTCTACGACGGCGCGAAGGCCGGGCAATCGCCGTATCTCGCGATGATCGCGCAGACCGCGCGCGACGCCTATCATGGCGGCGACGTCCTGCGCGCGCAAACCGCAGCGTTCACCAGCGCGGCCGCGTACCCCGCCAACGGTTTCGCCCAGCAGCTCGCGCTGGCCGCGAAACTGATCGGGTCGAGCGCCGGCTCGAAGATCGTCTTCGTTTCGATCGGTTCGTTCGACACGCACGCCGGTCAGCGCGCGCAGCAGGACCGGCTGCTCGGCTATCTGGGCGACGGATTGCTGGCGTTCTACGCTGATCTCTCCGCGCACGGACTCGATCGCAAGGTGATGACGATGACCTTCAGCGAGTTCGGGCGGCGGGTCGCGCAGAACGCCTCGAACGGCACCGATCACGGCACCGCGATGCCGCTGTTCGTCATCGGCGGCGGCGTGAAGGGCGGCATCTACGGCGAGCACCCCTCGCTGACCGACCTCGATCGCGGCGACCTGAAGTTCTCGACCGACTTTCGCTCCGTGTATGCGACCGTCATCGAGCGCTGGCTTGGGCGCGACCCTGGGCCGGTTCTCGGCGGCGCATATCCGTCGCTCGCCTTCGTCTAAGGACGACCGGCGCACGCCGCGCCGCGCAGGGGGTTCGCGCGCTGGTGTAGGAGCGAGACGACGATGCTCCTGCGCACCGGCGACGACGCCGCACTCCTCGCCGAAGTCTCCCGCATCGCACTGCTCGCGGGCGACGCCATCCGGCGCATCGAACGCGGCGGAAACTACCAGGTCTGGCGGAAACCCGACGCCTCGGCGCTGACGCAAGCCGACCTCGCCGCGAACGACATCATCGTCGACGCGCTGCAAGCGCTCGATCCGCAGACGCCGGTGATCTCCGAAGAAGGCCGCTGGAACATCGACGGCGGCGTCCCGGAACGTTTTTGGCTGGTCGATCCGCTCGACGGGACGCGCGAGTTCGTCGCGGGCAACGGCGAGTACACCGTCAACATCGCGCTGGTCGAAGGCGGCGAACCGACGCTCGGCGTCGTGCACGTCCCGGCGCATGGCATCACCTATTCGGGCGCGCGCGGCACGGGCGCGACCCGCACCGACGCGCACGGGACGCGCATGATCCACGCGCGCCGCGACGGCGAACTCGTCGTCGTGGTGAGCCGTTCGCACGCCGGCCCGCTGCTCGAGACGTTTCTCGCCGCGCTGCCGCCGCACCGCACCGTCCCGATGGGCAGCGCGCTCAAAAGCTGTCTGGTCGCCGACGGCACGGCGCAGCTCTACCCGCGTCTGGGTCCGACGTGCTGGTGGGACACCGCCGCCGCGCATGCGGTCGCGCTCGAATGCGGCGCCGACGTCACGGCGCTCGACGGCTCGCCGCTGCGATACGACGGCGCCACGGTGCTGAACCCGTCGTTCGTGTGCTCGTCGGTGCCGCCGGATCTCTGGCTTCCGGGAGCGCGCGCCGTCGAACGCGACGTCTGATGCTCGACCTCGCCACGATCTCGGCGGACGAGTACGTACGCGACGTGCTGCCGCACTCGGAGCGGCTGTGGGCCGGCGAGCGCACGTTCGAAGAATACGTCCAGGAGTTTCGCGCGACCGCCGGCTCGGCATGGGGCAAGCGGCGCTTTCGCACGCTCGGGCTGCGCGTCAACGGCGCGCTCGTCGCGTCGTGCAAACGCTACGCGCGAGTCCTGCGCTGCGAGGGCCGAACGTACGAGGCGGCCGGAATCGGTGCCGTCTTCACGCCGGAAGACCTGCGCGGCCGCGGGTACGCGACGGCGCTGCTCGGCGCGCTGCTCGACGCCGAACGCGCCGCCGGAACCGACCTCGCCTATCTTTTCAGCGACATTCGGCCGGCCTTCTACGAAAGTTTGGGATTCATCTCGCTGCCGTCGCGGCTGATCACCCTGCGCGCCGACACGCTGCTCGCCGAGCGCATCACCGTGGTGTCGCTCGCCGACGCCGACGCCGGCGCCACCCGCCGCACGTTCGACGCGCTCGACGCGCGCCGGCCGTTCTCGTTCGCGCGCACGCCGCTCGACTGGGAATGGCTGCGGATGCGCGCGCAGTCGCGCGAGCGCGTCGGGCAAACCATTCGCTTCGGCGTCAAACGCGGACGCGCGCTCGCCGCGTACGTCACGGGCCGGCGCGTCCCCGAGGCCGACGCGTTCGTGCTCGACGAACTCGCCTTCGCGCGCGACGACGACGCGCGCGCGATCGTCCCGCTCCTGCGCGCCGCCGCCGGCGACCTGCGCAAGATCCAAGGCTGGCTGCCGCCCCAAATCGCGCGCGCCGCCCTACCGCGCGGCGCCGTCCGCGCGCGAACCGACGCGATCGCGATGATGGTCCCCCTCAGCCCCACATTCCGCGCCGCCTGGACCACCGCCGCCCTCGTAACGCGCAACAGCGACGCCGACCCCGTCTGGAGCACCGACCACATCTGACACTAACCGTCATCAGGCGGACAACCGCTGGCACCCTGAGCTTGTATTTTGTCATGCTGAGGGTGACGATGATTTGCTCAGGGTGACACGGTACGCGTGACGGTGGCGCTTAAAACAAACGCAGTTCGCGTTCCGGTTCTTCGGTCAGCGCGGTGACGCGGGTGCCGAGCAGCCGGATCGGCGTGCCGGCAAGCCCGGTACGCTGCCAGCACCATACCGATGCCTCGTGGATCACGTCGGCGTCGTTGGTCGCGACCGAGAGGGAGGTCTGGCGGCCGGTGACCGTGTGGTCGGCTTTCTTGATCTTCACGCCGACGGTCGAGCCGCGCAGGCCTTTCGCTTTGAGATCGCGCGCGAGGTCGTCGGCCTGCACGCGGAGCAGCGCGAGGATCGCGACCTCGTCGCGTTCGTCGTACTCGAAGGTTTCCTCGGTCGAGATCGACTTGCGTTCGCGCGACGGGTCGACCTCGCGCTCGTCGATGCCGCGCGCAAGATCGCGATAGAACGTGCCGCTCCGCCCGAACAGCGCGAAGAGCCGCGCGTCGTCGAGCGCCGCGACGTCGCCGATCGTGCGGATCCCGGCCGCTTCGATCCGCGGCTGCGTCTTCGGGCCGATGCCCCACAACCGGCCGACCGGCATCGCGGCGAGAAACGCTTGTTCGGTTCCGGGCGTCACGACCGTCAGCCCGTTCGGTTTCTCGAGATCGCTCGCGATCTTCGCGACCATCTTCGTGCGCGCGACGCCGGCGCTCGCGGTGAGGCCGACCTCGGCACGGATACGTTCCCGCACACGCCGAGCGAACGTGACGGTCTCTTCCAAGTCGTCGGTCGGCACATCGACGAACGCCTCGTCGAGCGAGAGGCCTTCGACCGCGCGCGCGCCGTCGGCGAAGATCGCGAAGACCGCTTCCGAACTCGACCGGTAGCGCGAGAAATCCGGTGCGACGACGGTGAGGTGCGGACACAGCTCGAGCGCGCGATAGAGCGGCATCGCAGAGCGCACGCCGAACGGGCGCGCCTCATACGACGCGGTCAGTACGACCGCGCGCCGCGACGAACCCGAGACCGCAAGCGGAATCCCGCGCAGCGACGGGTCGTCCCGCTGAGCGACCGACGCATAGAACGCATCGAGATCAAAGTGTACGATCATGAGATCGGAAGGCGACGCCGCGCGCCGCGAGCGTCAGGTGACGCCGAGAACGTCGCGGACGTACTCGAGCGTCGCTTCTCCGACGTGGATGAACGCGACGCCGAAGCCGCCCATCGCCTGCGAGCGCACCACGTCGCAGACGATCTCGTGGCTCGCGCCGTCCTTGTCCTCGAAGGTGATGTGCAGCCGGGTGCCGTGCCCAAACGTCTCGCCGCCGATCAGCAGCAGCCCGCCGCGCGAGATGTTGTCGATGGTCCCGTTGCGCAGCGGCGCCGAGTGATCGTCGGCCGGCCGGTAGCGGGCCGCCAAGTTGACCTTGACGCGCTCCGCGCGCCGGCGATCCTGGTCGGTCATGCGATGCCTCCCGTCGTCGTGCCCTCGAGCACGGTCCGCAGCGCGCTGATATTGCGCGCGTCGTCGTCCTCTTCGCCGGGCGTCTCGAGAATCGCCACCTTCCCGCGAACGCCCGGGTGCGCGACGATCGCGCGAAATCCTTCGATCCCGATGCGCCCCTCGCCGATGTGCCAATGGCGATCGCGATGTCCGCCCAACTCGATCTCGGTATCGTTGAAGTGGAACATGACGACCCGGTCGAGGCCGACCTCGCGTTCGACCAGGTCGAAGAAGCGCGCGACGCCGTCGGGCGTGTCGATCGCGTACCCGGCCGCCCACGTGTGGGCCGTGTCGATGCACACGCGCAAGTTCGGATGGCCGACCGCGCGCACGAACGCTCCCAGCTCCTCGATCGTTCCGCCGCACAGCTGGCCGGCGCCGGCGCTGTTCTCCATCACGAGCGAAACCCTAGGCGCGATGCCGTCGAGCGCGTTCTCGAGCGCCGTCACGACGACCGCGAAACCCTCGGCGCGATCGCGCTTGCCGTACGAACCGAGGTGCGTGTTGACGTACGCGACGTCGCCCGCTGCCGCCACCGCGAGATCGTTCTTGAGCAGTTTCAGCGATCCGCCGGCCGTCTTCGGGTCGTCGCTCGCCAAGTTGATCAAGTAGGACGTGTGGATGGCGACGGGTGCGATCCCCGCCGCGGTCCGCGCCTTGGCGAACCGCTCGAGCGCCGGAACGTCGATCGCGCCGACCCGGTACGTCTTGGGGTTGCCGCTGAAGAACTGCAGCGACGTGCAGCCGTACTTGGCGGCGTAGGCGACGGCCGCGTCGTACCCGCCGCCGACCCGTACATGAAATCCGATCCGCATCAGCGCTCCGTCAGGCCCGGCCGAGGTAGACGAACGACACGACGCGCACCGGCACGGCGGCCTCGAGGCTCCCGTAGGCGGCGAGCAGCCGCGCTTCCAATGCGCCGAGCCAGGTGACACCGGCGCAGATCGCCGCGTCGAACGAGCGATCGGCGAACGGCAGCGCCTCCGCGCGGCCGCGGACGAGTTCGGCCTGCGCCAGGCGCGAAGGCGCCTGGGCCAGCATCCCGGCGGACGGGTCGATCCCGGCGATCGTCGCGCCGCCCTGCGCGAGCGCCTGGCTCGCTATCCCCGTCCCAACGCCGACATCGAGGATGCGCCCGCCGCCGATCCCGGCTTCACGCAGGATCTCCAGCAGTTCGGGCGCCGGGGCCGGCCACGCTGCATCGTAGCCGGCGGCGAGGGCATCGTAGAGCTGTTCCGGGACGGGCATCTGCCGTCGGTTATCTGCGCCGGCCGAAGTTGAACTGACGCGCGCGCATCCCCGCCGGCATGAAGCTCTTGGCCCGGGTGGTCGGCATCGCGCGCGAGGGGTTGCGCTCGAGCGTCGTCCCGGTGAGCAGCACCGCGTCGGAGGGACGCTCGCGGCGCCCGACCCGGCCGATCAGCTGCTCGATCTCCGCTTCGCCGAACGCGTCGGAATCGGTGATCACGATCAGATCGGCGGCCGGAATGTCGATCCCGCTGCCGATCAAATTCGTCGCCGCCAGCACGGCCGGCGCCTTGCCGCGGAAGCTGTTCATCATCTCGACGCGCGTTCCGACTTCGTTGACCTTCACGCCCTTGCGCCGGTAGCGTTTGCTCTGTTCGTTCGTGTCGGCCATGTCGCCGCGCAGCTGCTCGACGTCGATGTCGTACGTCTGCTGCAGCCGTTCCGCCAAGCGCGGAACGTCGCCGCGCGTGCGGCCGATGACGAAGATGCGCGAGCCGCGCGCGAGGTGATCGCGAATCAGCACGTCGGCGCGCGAGAGCTGCTCCGCCGGCGGTTCGCCCCACACGCCTTCGACCTTGTGGATCTTGGTCGGCAGCACGTCGAACGGCATCTTCTTCATCGAGACGATGTTCGCGAGCGCGCCGATGCGCTCGAGGAAGCGCCGCAGCTCGTCCGGCGTCGCGGTGGCGAAGAGCATCGGACAGTCGAGGTCTTCGAGCAGCCGCAGGTGCTCGCGTTCGTCGAACGCGTTCACGTCGTCGATGACGAGCAGATCGCTCTCGTCGATGATCGTCCAATGACGATCGATCGTCAGCATCATCGCCGAGCCGACCACGACGTGGATCGATCCGTTCTGAATGCCGGCTTCGACGGCGCGGCGTTCGGCCGGCGAAGCGCCGCCGTGGATCTGCCCGACGCCGATCCCCGTCCCCTCGAGCCGCTCGGTGAAGTACGTGACGTGCTGGCGGATCAGGTCGCGCGTCGGCGCGATGATGACGACGTAGCCGTCGGTCTTGAGGATCGTGTCGACGGCGACCCGGAGCATGACCTCGGTCTTGCCGGATCCCGTCGGCGCTTTGAGCAGATACTCGAAGGTGTCGTCGTCGAGACCGGCGGTGATGGTGTCGACCGCTTTGCGCTGGTCGTCGGTGAGCCGGAACGTTTCGCCCGGCTGGATGAGTTCGTGGGCCAGCGCGACGCGCTGGCAGTTTTGGTCGACCGTGGCCCACGTGGAGGCAGGGTCGAGCTCCGGGGCGGTTATACCGCTGATGGCTGGGG
>JAQBPL010000235.1 GCA_028287545.1 Vulcanimicrobiota bacterium
GAAGCGCGTCACGTCGTAGCGATGTCATCCTCTGTTCCTCACGTCGACGAGGAACGCTGGGATCGCAACCGCGCTCGGGCCGCTTTCGCGCGCTTCGCCGAGCTGCGTGCGAACCGCGACCTCGACAGCGGACCCGATCATTCGGGGGTCAGCGAGTACGATCGGCTGCGCAACGAACTCGTCGTCGCGCACCTCAACCTCGTGCGATACCTGGCGGTCAAATTTGCGAATCGCGGCGAAGCGCTCGACGATCTGATTCAGGTCGGCACCGTGGGTCTGCTCAAGGCGATCGACCGCTTCGACCTCGAGCGCGGCGTCGAGTTCACCACGTATGCGACGCCGACGATCGTCGGCGAGATCAAGCGCTACTTCCGCGACAAAGGCTGGGCGGTCAAGGTTCCGCGCCGTCTTCAGGAACTCAACCTCGCGGTCAATCGCGCCAACGAGAAGCTCACGGTGAAGCTCGGCCACTCGCCGACCGTCACCGAACTGGCGCAGCACCTCGGCGCCTCGGAAGAAGACATCCTCGAGGCGCAGGAACTCGGTCAGGCTTACAACCTGCTCTCGCTCGACACCGAGCTCAACGGCGAGGGCGACAAGAAATCGCAGACGCTGGCTGACTACGTCGGCCAGAACGACGCGGGGCTCGAACTGCTCGAGGACCGCGCCAACCTCGAACGCGCGTTCCAGGTCCTGACCGGCCGGGAACGGGTGATCCTCTACCTGCGCTTCTACGAGAGCGTCTCGCAGACCGAGATCGCCAAGCGTCTCAACGTCTCGCAGATGCACGTCTCGCGGCTGCAGCAGAAAGCGCTCGAGAAGCTCAAGAACTTCCTCCAGGAGAAGTAGGGCGGGCGACCGGGGGCCTCTGGCGAATCCCATCGGTCGCCCATGACTTCCCAAGAACTTCGTCAAGCGTTCGTCGACTATTTCGTGCGGAACGGACACGCAGCTCTGCCGTCCGCCTCGCTGATCCCCGATGAGATGAGCACGACGCTCTTCACGATCGCCGGGATGGAGCAGTTCGTTCCGGTCTTCCTCGGCGAAGCGCCCGCCCCGGCGCCGCGCGCGGTGACGGTGCAGCGCTGCCTGCGGGTCGCCGGCGCGAAGTCCGACATCGAAAACGTTGGCCGTACCGGACGGCACGGGACGTTCCTCGAGATGCTCGGGAACTTTTCGTTCGGCGACTATTACAAGTCCGAAGCGATCCGCTTCGCGTGGGAGTTTCTTACGACCGTCATGAAGGTTGACCCGGCGAAGCTCTACGTGACGGTGCACGTCTCGGACGACGAAGCGCAGCGGCTGTGGGAGAACGAGATCGGTCTCGATCCCGCTCGCATCACGCGGTGGGACGAAGACAACTTCTGGACGATGGGCGCGACCGGGCCGTGCGGTCCGTGCACGGAGATCTTCTACGACACCGGCGTCGAGAACGCGTCGGGCCCTGACGACGACGGGCCGAACAAGGGCGATCGCTTCGTCGAGATTTGGAACGTCGTCTTCCAGCAGTACAATCGCGGCATCGACGGCGCGCTCTCCGACCTTCCGCGCAAGGCGATCGACACCGGTGCGGGGTTTGAACGCATGCTGGCGGTCGCGAACGGCAAAGTCTCGATGTACGAGACGGATCTGTTCACCGATCTCATCGCAGCGCAGCCCGCCGTCGGCCAGACGACGCTCGCGCCGCAGGAACAACTCGTGCGCCGCCGCATCATCGCGGACCACGCGCGCGCGGCGACGTTTCTGATCGCCGACGGCGTGTATCCGTCGAACACCGAACGCGGGTTCGTGCTGCGGTTTCTGATTCGCCGGGCGATTCGCAACGGCCGTCTGCTCGGGTATCCGCGCGAGTTCATGGCCGACCTGGCCGGCGCCGTGGTCGCGTCGCTGGAGAGCGGCTATCCGGAATTGGGCGCACGCTTGGGCGACGTGCAGAACGCCTTGCGGACTGAGGAAGCCGGTTTCTTGCGTACGCTCGATCGCGGGATCGAGCTGCTCGAGCACCTCATCGACGACGCGATCTCCGACTGCACGCGGCTGATCAGCGGCGAAGACGCCTTTGCGCTGCACGACACCTACGGTTTTCCGTACGAGCTGACGCGCGAGATCGCCGGCGAGCGCGGCGTCGCCGTCGACTCGGTCGGCTTCGAGCAGAAGATGACCGAGCAGCGCGAACGCGCGCGCGCCGACGCCGCCGCGAAACGCGGCATCGTCACCGTCGCCGATGCCCCCGCAATCGCATCGTCGTTCGAGGGGTACGGCGGACTCGAGGCCGACGGAACGATCCTCGCGATCCTGACCTCGGGCAGCACGGCCGACGAGATCGAGGCCGGCACCGAAGCGCGCGTCGTGCTCGACCGCACGTCGTTCTACGCCGAGAAGGGCGGTCAGGTCGGCGACCACGGGCGCATCACGCACGGCGACGCCGTCTTCGAAGTCACCGACACGCAGTTCGCGGGCGACGCGATCGCGCATCACGGCCGGCTGATCGCCGGGAAACTTCGCGCCGGCGACGCCGTGCACACGACCGTCTATCCGGAATGGCGCGAAGAGATCCGACGGCATCACACCTCGGCGCATCTGCTGCAGCGCGCCCTCAAGGACGTGCTCGGCGAGGAGATCGTGCAGGCCGGTTCGTGGGTCGGCGTCGACCGCATGCGGTTCGATTTTCGCAGTCCGGCCGGCGCGCTGTCGCCGGCGCAGAAGCGCGCCGTGATGCAGCGGGTCAACGAGCTGATCCGCGACGATCACCACCAGGACATGAACGAATTGCCGATCGAGGATGCCAAGGCCACCGGCGCGATCACGATGGCCGGCGAGAAGTACGGCGACCGGGTTCGCGTCGTGCGCTTCGGCCCGTCGGTCGAATTCTGCGGCGGGACGCACGCGCACACGACGGGCGAACTCGGTCTGTTCGTCCTGCTCAGCGAAAGCTCGATCGGCAGCGGCGTGCGGCGCATCGAGGCGGTCGTCTCGAAGGCGGCCGAAGCGTACGTCGAACGCCAACAGGATACGTTGGCCGCGCTCGGCGAGAGCCTCTCGGCGAAGCCGGACGAACTCCTCGAACGGGTCGAACGCCTGCAGAGCGACGTGCGCGACTTGCAGAAAGCGATGGCCGACTTCAAAGCCCGGCTCGCTTCGTCGGATGCGGCGGCGTACGTGGAGCGCGCGCAGGAGATCGGCCGCGTGCGGCTCGTCGCGGCGGTCGTTCCCGAGGCGAACGCGGATGCGGTGCGCACGCTCGGCAACGCGATTCGCTCGCGGTTGAAGTCCGGCGTGATCGCGCTGGTCGGCGTCGACGGCGACACCGCGTCGCTGTTCGTCAGCGCCAGCGACGACGCCGTGAAAGCGGGCGTTCACGCCGGGAACCTGGTGAAGGCGGCGGCGCCGCTCGTGGGCGGCAAAGGCGGCGGTGCGCCGGCGCAAGCGCAAGGCGGCGGCAAGGATCCCGCCGGGGCGGACGCGGCGCTTGCCGCGATGCGTTCGCTGCTCTCGGCATGATGATCGCGTTCATCGCCGCCGGCGGGGTGCAACTGGCCGCGCTCGCCGCGCCGTCGATTGCGCCGGCGCCGTCGCCGACCGCGGTCATGCAGCGCTACGAACGCGCGCTCGCGGCCGCCAAGGAACCGCATACGTTCACGGTCGAGTTCACGCTGGAGCAGACGGGAACGCGATCGCTGGACCAGACGCACCGGATCTTCCGCGCCGGCACGGACGAACGCGACGAAATCATCGCGATGAACGGAACGCGCGCTCCGAACGCTGCGGTGCGGATCTTCCGCGGACGTCCGTATCGCTACGCGGTGACGAAGTTAGCGCCGCGTCCCGCGCAGTACGACTTCACCTACGTCGGGCCGCACAAGAACGGGCATCATGTCGACTACGTGTTCCGGTTGACGCCGAAGACGCCGAAGACGTTCCACTTTACCGAAGTCGCGATCGACGGGGTGACGTATCTGCCGGGCTCCGTCACGTTTGCGTCGGGTCCGAACGTGGGCGGCAGCGTGACGTTCGCGAAGAGCGAGAAGTATTGGGTGGCGACGTCCGCCGGCGCATCGGCCAGCGGAAAGGCCGGGATCGCGCACGAGCGGCTCACGTTCTCGAACTGGCGGTTCCCGAAGACGCTGCCGCGGTCGACGTTCGCGGCGCGCCCGTTGCCGACTGCTCCGCCCGCCCCTGGATGAGGCCGCGGTCGCGGCACCGGTGACGGCGGCGTCGCGGTCGGCGTCGACGTCGGCAATGCCCCCGGCGGTCGCGCAAGCCCGCCTCTGCCGCCCGGCGTCGGCGTCGGTGTCGGAGTGGGAGTCGGCGTTGAAGTTGGTGTCGGCGTCGGCGTGGGTGTCGGCGTTGGAGTCGGCGTTGGCGTCGGCGTCGGCGTCGGCGTCGGGGTTGGCGTCGGCGTCGGGGTTGGCGTCGGCGTTGGCGTTGGAGTAGGCGTTGGAGTCGGCGTTGGCGTTGGCGTCGGCGTTGGCGTCGGCGTCGGCGTTGGAGTAGGCGTCGGCGTTGGCGTTGGCGTTGGCGTCGGCGAAGGAGTCGGACTTGGTGTCGCCGTCGGGGTCGGCGAAGGAGTCGGACTTGGTGTCGCCGTCGGGGTCGGCGAAGGAGTCGGACTTGGTGTCGCCGTCGGCGTCGGTGAAGGCGTCGGACTTGGTGTCGCCGTCGGCGTGGACGACGCTGCGAATGTCGGCGCGGGCGTCGGCGCGTCGTTGCCGCTCGAATGTGCCTGCGCTGCGATGACCGCGGCGCCCGCGACCGCGCCGAGAATCGCGAGCGTCTGTCCAGCCGGGTCGCCCGGCGGCGGCGGCGCAGTTTGCAGGTATCCGGTCGGGTCGTTGAACGCGGTCGAGACGCCGCATGCGGCGAGCGGATTGCGCCCGCCTTCAAACGCGCGGAACGCCGGGTTGTCGACGCTCGTGCTGCTCGTGGTCGATGCCGCGGCGTCCGCGGCGCTGCCGAGAATCGTCGTCGTCTGACACGTCACCGGCGTCGACGTCGTGCCGCCGCTTGTCACGACGACGTCGCCGGGCTTGCAGTCGACGCACGCCAGCTGCGTCCCGCGCGGCCCGGCAACAAGGTAGCCCTCGGTGCCTGAGACCGCGATGCGCGCCGACGGCGTCGAGAACAGCAACGGCGCATGCGTTCCCGGCGGACGCCGAATCGTGAAGTGAATGATGCCGGACTCGAGCCGCAGCGCGTTCCGTCCGTTTTCCGCTTCGCCCGGAGCGGCGATCCACAGCGTCGTGCGCTCGCCGATCGCGACTTCCGATCCGCCGGGCATGCGCAGCAGCGCGCGCGCGTCCCGCGCGGTGACCGCGAACGCGCCGTCGTGCAGCAGCAGGCGGTCGTCGACGGCCCGCAGCGCGGATTGCGCGGTTTCGCGCACACTGACGGAGCCGGCGACGCGCAAAAGCTCGTTCTCGCCTCCTGGCGCCGCGTGAAGCGGAGCGCAGATGCCGAGAATGACGAGCGCACACAGAACCCCCGCCTGTGTTCGGCCGGCCATCCGTCGCATGTGTTCCTTGGCGTTCCCTTCGGCTCGATTGGCTCCTCGTCCGAACCGCGCGGCCTACGGCGGCGTAACCCCTGTATGCGATTGCTGCTCTCCGCCGCGCTGCTCGCGGCCCTCATCCCCGCACCCGTGCATGCGGCGAACCCGCCCTCGCCCACGACGGTGCACATACGCGACGACAAATTCGTCCCCGCCGCCGTCACCGTCGCGGCCGGTCAGAACGTCGTCTTCATCAACGACGACGACGACGCGCACACGGTGACGGCGGACGACCAGTCGTGGGATTCCGAAGGACTCAATCAAGGCCAACAGTGGCAGCACGCTTTTGCGAAGGCGGGGAAGATTGCGTACCACTGCACCGTGCACCCGTTCATGAAGGGCACGATCGTCGTGCGGAGCGCGCCATGAAACGCGGAAATTTTCTCAACCATGTCGCCTGGACGGGCGCCGGAATCGTCTACGTCATGGGTGCCGACGGCATCATGCGCGCGGCCGACGCGGCGCCGGCAGGCTTCTCGTTCGTCCAGATCAGCGACAGCCACA